>JAFKKQ010000251.1 GCA_017304505.1 Hyphomicrobiales bacterium
AGCTGCGCACGCCGCTTGCAGCCATCACAGGCTTCATCGATACGCTGCAGGGGCCGGCGCGCGACGACCCGGCGGCGCGCGGGCGATTTCTCGGCATCATGCAGGCGCAGGCATGGCGCATGGCGCGGCTGATCGACGATCTGCTGTCGCTGTCGCGGATCGAACTGCGCGCGCATCAGCGGCCGGATACGCCGGTCGACCTGGTTTCGATCGTGCGCCATGTGGCCGACGGATTGCAAACCCTGGCGCGCGATCGCGGTGTTGCAATCGAAATCAAGGCGCCGGCGGAGCCGCTGGTCGTGCTGGGCGACCGCGACGAACTGACACGGCTGTTCGAGAACCTGATCGAGAATGGCTTGAAGTATGGCGCCAATGGCAAGCGCGTCGACATCGCATTCACATCGGCCGTGACGGCGGACGGCAAGAGCGAAGCGCGCGTCTCCGTGCGCGATTACGGGCCGGGGATCGCCGCCGAGCATCTGCCGCGGCTGACCGAGCGCTTCTACCGGGTCGATGTCGGCGAAAGCCGTGCGCAGGGTGGCACCGGGCTCGGCCTTGCCCTGGTGAAACACATCCTCAACCGGCACCAGGGCCGGCTGTCGATCGACAGCAAAGCCGGCGCGGGCGCGACCTTCACGGCGGCGCTTCCCTTGCATGCGAAACCGGCGTCATAGATCTAGATTATTCAGTAAAATCAGATTGTTACTCTGTCATCTAGCCGTCATCGAACGATCATACAACGATGACATGGGACGGCTAGACAACGCCAGGCTTCGTTCCGGTCCGCAGCAAAGGACCACGGCCGGACAAGCCTCGGTGACTGCATCGCAAGTGTTGCAGTCGAAGCAAGCACCGCAATCGAACCAAACGACCGGAGGCGCAGCCGCGGGTGTGAACCCGCGATGCCTGGCCTTTGGCTTGAACACGGGCAAACAGGGATGACAGGAGAGAGCCAATGAGAAACATCAAGACGCTCCTTGCGGCCGGCGTGATCGCCGCGGGAGCATCCATCGCGTCCTACGCCGCCGATATTTCCGGCGCCGGCGCGACGTTCCCTTATCCGATCTACGCCAAATGGGCGGACGCTTATAAGAAAGAGACCGGCAACGGCCTGAACTATCAATCCATCGGCTCCGGCGGCGGCATCAAACAGATTACCGCCAAGACCGTTACGTTCGGCGCTTCCGATATGCCGCTGAAGCCCGATCAGCTCGACAAGATCGGCGTCATGCAATTTCCAACCGTGATGGGCGGCGTGGTGCCGGTGATCAACGTCGAGGGGATCAAGAGTGGCGACATTACCCTCGACGGGCCGACGCTCGCCAGGATCTTCATGGGTGAAGTCAAGAACTGGGACGATCCGGTCATCGCCAAGCTTAACCCGGGCGTGAACCTGCCCAAGCAGGCAATTGCCGTCGTGCACCGCTCGGACGGATCGGGCACCACCTTCATCTTCACCAATTATCTGGCGAAGGTGAGCGCGGACTGGAAGTCGAAGGTCGGCAACAACACCGCGGTGGAATGGCCGGTCGGCATCGGCGCCAAGGGCAACGAAGGCGTCGCCAACAATGTCGCCAACACCAAGGGCTCGATCGGCTACGTCGAGACCGCCTACGCCAAGCAGAACAAGCTGACGACCACCAAGCTGGTCAACAAGGACGGCAAGGCCGTTGCGGCGACCGCCGAATCGATCAAGGCGGCTGCCGCCGGGGCCGATTGGGCCAACGCGCCGGGCTTTTACATGATCCTGACCGACTCGGCCGGCGCGACGGCGTGGCCCATCGCCGGTGCTACCTTCATCCTGGTGCCGAAGCAGCCCAAGGACGTTGCGGCGGCGAGCGAGGCCCTGAAGTTCTTTGCCTGGGCTTACAAGAACGGCGGCCAGATGGCCCAGGAGCTCGACTACATCCCGATGCCCGACAGCGTCGTGAAGATGGTCGAGGCCAAGTGGTCGGACATCAAGGATCCCTCCGGCAAGCCGATCTTCTGATCGTGACCGACAACTGGAAAAGGCGCCCGCCGGCGCCTTTTCCTCAAACCCGATTTCAGCAAACGACGGCTTGCGACACCGCATAGACGCGGTTTCTAGTGGGCTCCCGTAAACGAAGTGACAGGGAGCTCGGAATGCAGCCCGCCGGGAGGCGTGACGTGGTCGATCTGGCGTTACAAGGCGGCGCGGCTGCGGCCGGCGAGGCGGCTTCGCGTTCCAAGGCGCTGGCGCGGTTGCAGTTCGGCGATGCCGCGTTCCGGCATCTGACCCGTGCCGCCGCGTTCGGGGTCCTGGTCATCCTCGGCGGCGTCATGGTCGCGCTGGTGCTGGGTTCGCTGCCGGCGCTGCGGCAATTCGGCTTCGGGTTTCTGACCAGCCAGCGCTGGAATCCGGTGACCGAGAACTTCGGCGCGCTGGCGCCGATCTATGGCACGCTGGTGACGTCGGCGATCGCCATGCTGATCGCGGTTCCGATCGGCATCCTGATCGCCGTGTTCCTCACCGAATTGTGCCCGCAATGGCTGCGGCGGCCGGTCGGCATCGCCATCGAACTGCTCGCCGGCATTCCGAGCATCATCTATGGCATCTGGGGCCTGTTCATCTTTGCGCCGTTTCTGCAGGAAACCGTGCAGCCATTTCTGATCTCGGTGTTCGGCGAGGTGCCGGTACTGTCTTCGCTGTTCGCCGGCCCGCCCTACGGCATCGGCATGCTGACTGCGGGACTGATCCTCGCCATCATGGTGCTGCCGTTCATCACGTCGATTTCGCGCGACGTGTTCGAGGCGGTGCCGCCGGTGCTCAAGGAGGCGGCCTATGGCGTCGGCTGCACCACCTGGGAGGTGGTGCGTCATGTCGTGCTGCCGTACACGCGGGTCGGCGTGATCGGCGGCGTCATGCTGGGGCTCGGCCGTGCGCTCGGCGAGACGATGGCGGTGACGTTCGTCATCGGCAACGCGCACAAGGTTTCGGCCTCGCTGCTCGCCCCCGGCACGACCATTTCCTCGGCCATCGCCAACGAATTCACCGAAGCGGTCGGCGACCTGTACACCTCATCGCTGATTGCATTGGGTCTTATTCTGTTTGTGATCACTTTCATCGTCCTGGCGGCCGCGCGCTACATGCTGCTGCGCATCAACCGGCGGATCGGGTGAGGCCATGCAAACGATGAACAAGCTCTACGCCGCCCGCCGCCGCAAGAATTCGGTCACGATGGCGTTGTCGCTTGCCGCCACGCTGCTCGGCCTCGGCTGGCTGGTGCTGATCCTGGGCGTGCTGCTGTACGAAGGTTTCAGCGGATTGTCGCTGCGGGTGTTCACCGAGATGACGCCGCCGCCGGGCGCGGCCGGCGGCCTGCTCAATGCCATCATGGGCAGCCTGGTGCTGACCGGACTGGCGGTTCTGATCGGCACGCCGATCGGCATTCTGGCTGGAACCTATATGGCGGAGTACGGCCGCCACGATCGGCTGACTTCGGTGGTGCGGTTCGTCAACGACATCCTGCTCAGCGCGCCGTCGATCGTCATCGGCCTCTTCATCTACGAGGTGATGGTCTATCCGATGGGTCATTTCTCCGGCTGGGCCGGGGCGGTGGCGCTGGCGGTGATCGTCGTGCCGGTTGTGGTGCGCACCACCGAGGACATGCTGACGCTGGTGCCGGATTCGCTACGCGAAGCCGCGGCCTCCATCGGCCTGCCGCGCTCGCTGATGATCACGCGCATCGCCTATCGCGCCGCCAAGGCCGGCATGGTGACCGGCGTGCTGCTGGCGGTGGCGCGTATTAGCGGCGAGACCGCGCCGCTGCTGTTCACCGCGCTCAACAACCAGTTCTGGAATTCCAACCTCAACGCGCCGATGTCGAGCCTGCCGGTCGTCATCTTCCAGTTCGCGCTCAGCCCTTACAAGGACTGGCAGGCGCTGGCCTGGACCGGCGCGCTGATCATCACCTTCGCCGTGCTGGCGCTCAGCATCGTCGCGCGCACTCTGACCGCATCGAGAAAGCAGCCATGAATCTCGCCACTGCCACCACCACCGTGCCAGCCGTTGCGCATGCCCCGATTGACACCGCGGGATTGACAGAACGGATTTCGATTCGCGGGCTGAATTTCTATTACGGCGACCACCGCGCACTGAAGGACATCACGCTGCCGCTCTACGCCAGCCAGGTCACGGCTTTCATCGGGCCGTCCGGTTGCGGTAAGTCCACGCTGCTGCGGATCCTCAACCGGATGTACGACCTCTATCCCAACCAGCGCGCCGAAGGCCATGTCACGCTGGACGGCGAGGATATTCTGTCGCCCAAGCAGGACGTCAATCTGCTGCGGGCGCGCATCGGCATGGTGTTCCAGAAGCCGACGCCGTTCCCGATGTCGATCTACGAAAACATCGCTTTCGGCATCCGGCTCTATGAAAAACTGTCGCGTCATGAACTCGACGAGAGGGTGGAAAGCGCGCTGCGGCGCGCGGCGCTGTGGGACGAGGTCAAGGACAAGCTCGGCGCCAACGGCCTGAGTCTCTCCGGCGGCCAGCAGCAGCGGCTGTGCATCGCCCGCACGGTCGCGGTGCGGCCCGAGGTGATCCTGTTCGACGAGCCGTGCTCGGCGCTCGATCCGATTTCGACCGCCAAGATCGAGGAGCTGATCGACGCATTGAAGGCCGAATACACCATCGTCATCGTCACGCATAACATGCAGCAGGCGGCGCGGGTGTCGGACTTCACCGCCTTCATGTATCTCGGCGAGTTGATCGAGTTCGACACCACCAGCAAGATGTTCACCGCGCCGGGCGACCGGCGCACGCAGGACTACATCACCGGGCGCTTCGGTTGAGCGTGAAGGTCGAAAAGACATGAGCAACGAACACACCTCCAAAGCCTTCGACACCGATTTGCAGGACCTGACCAGCAAGGTGTCGGAGATGGGCGGCCTCGCCGAGCGCGTGATCGCCGACGCGATCCAGGCGCTGACGCGCCGCGACGCCGATCTCGCCAAGCGCGTGGTGCAGACCGATCCGGCCATCGACGCGCTGCAGCAGGACATTGAGGAGAAGGCGATCCTCACCATCGCCCGCCGCCAGCCGATGGCTGTCGATCTCCGGGAAATCGTGGCCGCGCTGCGGGTGTCGAACGACCTGGAGCGGATCGGCGACCTCGCCAAGAACATCGGCAAGCGCGTCAGTGCGCTGGAAGGCGACTTCTATCCGAACAAGCTCTTGCGCGGCGTCGAGCACATGGCGTCGCTGGTGCTCGGCCAGCTCAAGCAGGTGCTGGACGCCTACGCCGGCCGCGACCTCGACAGTGCTCTCGCGGTCTGGAAGGGTGACGAGGAAATCGACGCCATGTGCACCTCGCTGTTCCGCGAGCTGCTCACCTATATGATGGAAGATCCGCGCAACATCACCTTCTGCATCCACCTGATGTTCTGCGCCAAGAACATCGAGCGCATGGGCGATCACGCCACCAACATCGCGGAGACGGTGCACTACATGATCGAAGGGCGTCCGATTGCCGACCAGCGGCCGAAGGGCGACACTACGGCTTTCGCCAAGGCGGCCATGACGTGAGCAACGGAGCGGACAGGCGATGGGCGCACGCATCCTGATCGTTGAGGACGAAGAACCGCTGGCGCTGCTGTTGCGCTACAACCTCGAAGCCGAGGGCTACGAGGTCGAGACGGTGGCTCGCGGCGACGAGGCCGATACGCGGCTGCGTGAGGCGCCGCCCGATCTGGTGGTGCTCGATTGGATGCTGCCGGGGCTATCCGGCATCGAGCTGTGCCGCAGGCTGCGAGCGCGGCCGGAAAGCAAGGCGCTGCCGATCATCATGCTGACCGCGCGCGGCGAGGAGAGCGAACGGGTGCGCGGGCTCGCCACCGGCGCCGACGACTACATCGTCAAGCCGTTCTCGGTGCCCGAGTTGATCGCGCGCGTGCGCGCGCTGCTGCGCCGCGCCAGCCCGGAGCGGGTGGCCGACGTTCTAGCCCACGGCGACATCGAGCTTGATCGCGAGAAGAAGCGGGTGTCGCGCGCCGGCCGCGAGGTCGAACTGGGGCCGACCGAATATCGGCTGCTGGAGTTCCTGATGGAGCGGCCGGGCCGGGTGTTCTCGCGCGAACAGTTGCTCGACGGCGTCTGGGGTTCGGAGGTCTATATCGACGAGCGCACCGTCGATGTCCATGTCGGGCGCCTGCGCAAGGCGCTCAATCGCGGCCGCGAGGCCGATCCGATCCGCACCGTGCGCGGCGCGGGTTATGCGCTGGACGACCGCTTCGGCCGCTCGGCCGCGTGAGGGGCTCGGCTCCGTGACGTGCTCGGCTCCGTGACGCGCTTGGCGGCGCGACGGCCTACAAACCGCAAGACGACAAGATTTGCTTGCGAGCCGCCTTTGGATGACGGTGGTTGGGCGTCAGCCTTGCCGGAACGGCGGCGGCCTGCGGTCGCGGCGGCGTTCGCTGGCCGGCTGATAGGCGACGCGGCAGTGATAACCGCAATAGGGCAGGCCGGTTGCCGTCTTGCCGCCGCAGAAGAAGAACTCGGGGTTGGCCGGATCGCCGATCGGCCAGTGGCAGGTGTCCTCATTCAATTCCAGCAAGGTCCGCCGCTGCCCCATTGGGATGATGTTCTCGACCATCTCCATTTCGGGCTCGGCCTCGATCTCGTAGGCCAGCGCCAGCGCGGTGTTGCCGCGCGTCGAAGGCCGTGTCACCCGCAGCATGTGGGAACGTGGCTTGCGCACCCGCGGTGCCGAGGAGGACGGCGACTTGGCGCGCCCTGACAGCCCCAGCCGGTGCACCTTGCCGATCACCGCGTTGCGGGTGACCCCGCCCAGCTCCCCGGCGATCTGGCTTGCGGACAGGCCGTCGGTCCAGAGCTTCTTGAGCAGTTCGACCCGTTCGTCAGTCCAAGACATGAGCCGTCCTCCCCTCGATCATCCCACCGGCTCAGCCCGGCGGAATCCAACCCTGTTGCCCGGCCGGGTGGCCGTGCCGTGTACGCTCACGCTGTGGAGCACTGGGAACTGTTAGCCACGACATCTCGTGGCCACGGCCTGAACGCTACAATACGGCTAGACTCACGCGCAAGAGTCGGCCCGACTCACGTCCACATGTTCATGGGGTGAATTGTCAAGATATCCCGAGAATTGTTGTCGCTGTGGCGCTGCAGCCGCGCCTGTGCCGTCACAGGCGGCGTGTTGACCGCCCGGCTGCCCGGCCATAAAATGCCTTGGACGTGCCGCCCCGGAGGGCGGCACGATTCATTTCGGCCTATTTTTGGCCTGTTTTTGCATCGGGATCAGCGGTCGTGGATTCGCATCTTTTGCCGGCATATGCGCGGGTCGATCTCGCATTCGAGCGGGGCGAGGGCGTCTGGCTGACGGCGACCAACGGCGACCGCTACCTCGATTTCGCCTCGGGCGTCGCGGTCAATGCGCTCGGCCATTCGCATCCGCACGTGGTCGAGGCCATCACCGAACAAGCCAAGCGCGTGATGCACGTGTCGAACCTCTACCGCATCCCCGAGGGCGAGCGGCTGGCCAAGCGGCTGTGCGCGCTGTCATTCGCCGATGTGGTGTTCTTCGCCAATTCGGGCGCCGAAGCGATGGAAGGCGTCATCAAGATCGTCCGCAAGTACCAGTCGGCCAACGGCCATCCGGAGCGCTATCGCATCCTGACCTTCGAGGGCAGCTTCCACGGCCGGACGCTGGCGACCTTGGCCGCCGCCAAGAACAAGAAGCACCTCGACGGTTTCGGGCCGATCATGGACGGCTTCGATCAGGCGCCGATGGGCGACATCGAAGCGGTCAAGCGCGCGATCGGGCCCGAGACAGCGGGCATCCTGATCGAGCCGGTGCAGGGCGAGGGCGGCGTGCGCGTCGTTCCGCCGTCGTTTGCCAAGGCGCTGCGCGCGCTTTGCGACGAGCGCGGCCTGCTGCTGGCATTCGACGAGGTGCAGACCGGGATCGGCCGGCTGGGCGAGATGTTCGGTTACCAGAAGCTTGGGGTTACGCCCGATGTCATGGGACTGGCCAAGGGGCTCGGCGCGGGCTTTCCGATCGGCGCGTGCCTTGCGACGGCCGAGGCCGCCAAGGGTATGACGCCCGGCACGCATGGTTCGACCTTCGGCGGCAACCCGCTGGCGATGGCGGCGGGCAATGCGGTGCTCGATGTGGTGACCAAACGCGGCTTCATGGAGCACGTGCGCGAGATGGCGCTGCTGTTCAAGCAGCGGCTGGCCGAAATCAAGGACCGGCATCCGTCGGTGATCGCCGAAGTGCGCGGCGAAGGGCTGCTGATCGGGCTCAAATGCCAGGGACCGAATGGCGAGCTGATCGACGCCTTGCGGGCCGAGAAGCTTCTGGCCGTCGGCGCGGGCGACAATGTCGCCCGTCTGGTGCCGCCGCTGATCGTCACCGACGCCGAGATTTCCGACGCCGTGGCTCGCCTCGACCGGGCCTGTGCGGCCATCGAGCGAAACCGGCAGGAGCCGCGCAAGCAGGGAGCGGCGGAGTGAATACAAGCAACATCCGTCATTTCCTCGATCTGACCGACATTCCGGCAAGCGAATTGCGCGGGATCGTCGCGGCGAGCCGCGCGATGAAGGACAGCCGCGCCAAGGCCGGCTTTGACCGCGCGGCCAAAGGTCCGCTGGCGGGTCAGACGCTGGCGATGATCTTCGACAAGCCTTCGACGCGCACCCGCGTGTCGTTCGATGTTGCCATGCGCCAGCTTGGCGGCGAGAGCATCATGCTGACCGGCCAGGAGATGCAGCTCGGCCGCGGCGAGACCATCGCCGACACGGCACGGGTGCTGTCGCGCTATGTCGATGCCATCGTCATCCGCACGCTGGATCACAAGCAGGTGCTGGAGATGGCGCAGAACGCGACCGTTCCGGTCATCAATGGGCTGACGCGCCGGTCGCATCCCTGCCAGGTGATGGCCGATGTCATGACCTTCGAGGAACGCCGGGGCACGATCGGGGGTCGCGTCGTGGCCTGGACCGGTGACGCCAACAACGTGTTGGCGTCATGGATGCATGCCGCCCAGCGCTTCGAGTTCGAGCTGCGGGTGGCGACGCCGCCTGAGCTGAAGCCGAAGAAATGGCTGCTCGACTGGGTGAAGGAGTCCGGTGCGGCAATCCACATCGGCACCGATCCGGACGAGGCGGTCAAGGGCGCCGACTGCATCGTCACCGATACCTGGGTGTCGATGGGCGACAAGGACGGCAAGCTGCGCCACAACCTGCTCAAGCGCTACCAGGTCAATGCCGACCTCATGGGCAAGGCCAAGTCCGATGCGCTGTTCATGCATTGCCTGCCGGCCCATCGCGGTGAAGAGGTCACCGACGAGGTGATGGATGGGCCGCAGTCGGTGGTGTTCGACGAGGCGGAAAACCGGCTGCATGCGCAGAAGGGCATCCTGGCGTGGTGCCTGCACGCGGCCGCGCCGTAACAACGGCGCCGGAGCCTGCCCATAACGGGCAGCAGGACTGCGGACCGGGGCGGGGGTCGCGATTCGCACCGTCGACACTACATAGGGCACGATGAAACAGCCCCCCATCGATATTCCCGTGCGTGCGCCGGCGGCGACGTCCGCCGATGACACCGTTCTGCCCTTCGAGATCGCGGCGCTCGATCTGCGCGGCCGCGTGGTCCGGCTTGGCGCGGCCGTGGACGAAATCCTCTCCGGCCATGACTATCCGTTGCCGGTGGCGAAGCTGCTTGGCGAGGCCATCGCGCTGACCGTGCTGCTCGGCACCGCGCTCAAGATCGACGGCCGCTTCATCCTTCAGACACAGACCGACGGTCCGGTGCGGATGCTGGTGGTGGATTTCCGCAGCCCCGGAACGGTGCGGGCCTGCGCGCGCTTCGACGCCGCGCGCGTCGCCGCTGCGATCGAAGACAACGCGGCCTCGGCCGGCGCGCTGCTGGGCCACGGCCATCTCGCCATGACCATCGACCAGGGCCCAGACACCAATCGCTATCAGGGCTTGGTTGCGCTCGACGGCGGCAGCCTGGAGGACGCTGCGCACGAGTATTTCAAAAGCTCGGAGCAGATTCCGACGCGGGTGCGCCTGGCGGTGGCCGAGGAGATGACGCCCGGCGGCCGTTATCGCTGGCGTGCCGGCGGCATGCTGCTGCAATTCTTGCCCAAGGCGCCCGAGCGCATGCGGCAGGCCGATCTCGATCCGGGCGATGCGCCCGAGGGCGCGCCGATTCATGCGGTCGCGGAAGACGACGCCTGGGTCGAGGGCCGCTCGCTGATCGCGACCGTGGAGGATGTCGAACTGATCGATCCGGCGCTCTCCAGCGAGCGTCTGGTGTATCGCCTGTTCCACGAGCGCGGTGTGCGTGTGTTCAAGAACGTGCCGGTGGCGGCGCAGTGCTCGTGCTCGCGCGAAAATGTCGAGGGGATGCTGCGCAGCTTCTCGCCCGAAGACCGCGATTACATGGTCGAAGACGGCGCGATCTCGGTGACCTGCGAGTTCTGCAACGCGAACTATCGCTTTGCGCCCGCGGACGTGTCCTGAGCCGGCCTTGGCCGCGGCGGAAGCGGCCAAGCTCTCGATCGGGTCAGGCTCTTGAGGCCGAACCCTTGGTGCCCCTGGCCGGGATCGAACCAGCACGATGTTGCCATCACCAGATTTTGAGTCTGGCGCGTCTACCAGTTCCGCCACAGGGGCATGGGCGGCGATCATAGCGGCGCTTGCTGCCCGGTCAATGTCCGGCGTCGGTCGCGCCTGGAACGGGACTCACATCGTTGTGGGTCGACAGGCCGGCGGCGCGGGGCTATGCGAAACGCGCCACAGAGGACGGAAGCGATGGCCAGTCAGACCATGAGTTTCGTGCGCACACAACCGGCCGCCGCGGCGGCGGTGGCCATCGCCGTCATCGGCGTGGCGACCATCCTGGGCGCGTATTACTTCCAGTTCGTGCTGGGCTATCCGCCCTGTCCGCTGTGCCTCGAGCAGCGTTTCGCCTATTACTTCGCCATTCCGCTTGCGGCGATGATCCTGCTTGGCATCTCGGTCGGCTCGTCGCGCAAGGTGCTGGTGTTGGCGTTGTCGGCGATCGCGGTCGCCATGCTGTGGAACGCCGGTCTTGGGGCTTACCACTCCGGCGTCGAATGGCATTGGTGGCCGGGTCCGCAGGATTGCTCGGGCGCGACGCCGAACTTCAGCGCTGGCGGCAGTCTGCTTGACCAGATCAATCGCACGCGGGTCGTGCGCTGCGACGAGGCGGCGTGGCGCTTCCTCGGTCTCTCGCTTGCCGGCTACAACGTGCTGATCTCGCTCGCGCTGGCCGCCATCGCGGCCTGTGGGGCGTGGGGAATGATCCGGGGGACGGCCGGGTCGTCGCGATGACCGGAGCGCGCCTCAGGCGTCGTCGCGCTTTACGGCAAGATGGAACAACTTGAGCGGCTCCGCGCCGGCCTGCGTGATCGTGGCCTTTTCCGAGGGCTCGAGATAGACGCCGCCGCCTTCGGCCACCGCGTAGTGAGTGTTGTCGAGCGTGATGACGGCCTCGCCCTCCATCAAATAGATGAGCTGATGAACGCTCGGGTCCGCGGGTGCGTCGAAGTGCTCGCCGCGCTCCAGCCAGTGCAACATCGCCAGCGCTTTCTCGGCGCCGCATAGCGCCTGATTGATGATCTGCGCGTGGGTTCCGGGCATCCCTTGCAGTCGCGCCGGCTTGATTGCGTTGGTATCGATGAATGTCGTGGTCATCTCGGCTGCCTTGACTCACGCCCGAGGCGGGGGCGTTGCTTTGCGGCGTTACTTGATGTGCGTGCGGATTTTGCCGTCGATGGTTTTCCACGCCAGCCCGTTGCCGTCGCCGTCGAGGATCACGGTCTTGTATTTGTAAGGCCCCTGGAATTCGAAAACGAGAACGTCGTCTCCGGCCCGGAACATGTGCTTTTCTTCATTCGGAATGAAGATCACTTCTCCGGCCTTGACCTCGCGGGTGCCGTCTTCCGTCTGCACGGTGCCCTTGCCCGACATCAGGAAGTAAAAGTGCTCGCACTTTTCATGATAATGGTAGGGCGACTTCGCGCCCTTCTTGTAGCGCATGATGCCGCACAACAGGTCTTCGGTTTTCGCGAGGTCCTTGTTCACGAACGGAATGCGTTCGCGTCCCGGATCGACCGATTGCATCTTCGGCATTTCGTTTTCATGGAAAATATAAGCCATTGCTCTGGGCCCTCCCGGCGCCCTGTTTTTCTTCTCGATGCCGCATCGGGCGCGTGCGGTCGCGCGGCGTAGACCATCGACCTCAAGCGTTTTCGAGCAAAGCGGCCTTCGGCTCGTGCGACGAGACCGCGGTTAAATCCTGATCCGATTTTAGGTTTGCTTGCGGAAAAGTGAACCCCGGAATGGGCCGTGCGGCCGGTGCGGATGCAAGCGCCGCATCGGTCAAGGATCGAGTTCGGTGTCCCAATAGAGATAGTCGAGCCAGCTCTGGTGCAGATAGTTCGGCGGGAACAGCCGGCCGTTGCGATGCAGGTGCTGCACGCTGGGTTGCATCGGCATCTGTGACGGCCACATCTTGGCCTCGGCCGGCGTGAGGCTGCCCTTGCGCAGGTTGCACCCCGAGCATGCGGTGATGACGTTGATCCAGGTGGTCTGGCCGCCGCGCGAACGCGGGATCAGATGATCGAAGGTGAGATCGTCGCGAGAGCCGCAGTATTGGCAGGAGAAGCGGTCGCGCAGGAAGACGTTGAACCGGGTGAAGGCCGGGTGTGTGGACGGCTTCACGAATGTCTTGAGCGACACCACGCTTGGCAACTTCATCTCAAGCGAAGGGCTGTGTACCGCTTGATCGTATTGTTCAACGATGTTGACGCGCTCGAGGAACACCGCCTTGATCGTGTCCTGCCAGGACCACAGCGACAGCGGGTAATAACTCAGCGGGCGGAAGTCCGCGTTCAGCACCAGGGCGGGAAATCCATTCCCGGGAGAAACGTGCACGTTCAAAGGCGAGGCTCCTAAACAACCCCCCAGCAAACACGCCGAAGCCGCTGACCGCAGCGACGGCTGAATCACAGTGTATAGGGACCGTGACGGCGTTGTGAAGCACGCATAAAGCTGCGGCTGTGCGCGAATCGGGCGGCGGCAGGCACACCGATCTGCTGGTGCGGTTCAGGCCCGCAGCCCGAATCGGCGGGCGAGGAAGGCGCCGCCGTGCCGCAGGCCATCCTGGTCGATGCCGTGGCCGACGCCTTCCGACAGATGCCATTCGACCGGCACATCGAGCGCCGCCAGCGCCTTCGCGCTCTGGAACAGCGCCTGCGCCGGAATGAGGTCGTCCTGGGCCCCGTGCACCAGAAGCACCGGCGGCCGGCCTTTGATATCGCCCGCGACGGCCTCGGGCGGCGTCTTGTCCGGCAGCACCAGGATGCCCGAATAACCGACGATCGCCGCGGGCGGCGCGGCGCGGCGCAGGCCCGTGTGCAGCGCCATCATCGTGCCCTGGCTAAAGCCGACCAGCGCCAGAGCGGCGGGTGCAAGCTTTCGCCGCTCCAGCTCGGCATCGAGGAACCGCTCCAGGACGGGTGCGGCCTTGTTGACGCCGCGCCAGCGTTCGTCCGGATCGCGGAAGGTGAGCGGAAACCATTGCCGTCCGACCGGGGCCTGGCCGCAAGGTTCCGGCGCGTGCGGTGAGACGAAGGCGGTGTCCGGCAGCAGCCCTTGCCAGGCGCGACCGAGGTCGATCAGGTCGTTGCCGTCGGCGCCGTAGCCGTGCAGGAAAACGACCAGGCGCTTGGCCTGGCCGCTGGGCGGTTCGAGCCGCGGACCGTCGAGTTCACCGGCCACGGCCGGCTCCGTTCGTTGTCTTTTTTGCTTTCGTCTTGCCGGTCGCGACCACAATCTTCTCCGTCACCGGCGCGCCCTCGCGCCGCTTCACCGCGTGATAGTAGGCCCACAACAGATGCGCAGCCACCCCGCGCCACGGCCGCCACACGTCCGCGAGCTTCGCCATCGCCTTGGCGTCGGGACGCTTGCGCAAGCCGAGCGCGATGCGCGCGGCCTCCTGCAAGGCGAGATCGCCGGCAGGCCACGCATCGGCGTTGCCGAGGCAGAACAGCAGATAGATGTCGGCGGTCCAGGGGCCGATGCCGTGCAGCGCGGTCAACGCCGCGTGGGCCTCGTCGGCCTCCATCGTGGCGACGGCGTCGAGGTCGATATGGCCGCGGGCGATCGCCTTGCCGATCTCCTTGATGGTCTTGATCTTGGGCTTGGACAGGCCGAGCCGTGCCAGGCGGTCGGCGCGGGCGAGCCGCACGGTGTCATGATGGAACGGGTCGAACGCCGCGAACAGCCGCGCGCGGATCGCGGCTGCGCTTGCGGTCGAAAGCTGCTGGCCACAGACGATGGAGCAGAGTCCCGCGTAGCCGCCTTCGCGCCGGCGCAGGCCCGGCATCCCGGCCTTTTCCAGCACCGGCGCGAGGCGCGGGTCCTGCGCCACCAGCACAGCCATGCCGGCTTGCAGATCGGCCTCGCTTTGCAGGAAGGATGGGGGGTGAGCCGGCATGGCGCGAACGTAATCACATTGCTTGAGCGAAGCCCAGTGCATCACAATGGCGCCGCAAGGACGCCGCTGGAATCCCGATGACGCAACCCGTTTTCCGCTTCGCGCCGAGCCCGAACGGCTATCTCCATCTGGGCCATGCGCTCTCCGCGCTGCTCAACTTCGAGATGGCGCGCGCCGCCGGTGGGCGTTTCCTGCTGCGCATGGAGGATATCGACGCGACGCGATGTCGGCCCGCGTTCGAGGCCGCGATCCTCGAGGATCTGGCCTGGCTCGGCATCGAATGGGACGGGCCGGTGCGGCGCCAGTCCGAGCACCTCGACGACTATCGCGCGGCGCTCGCTCGGCTCGGTGCGATGCGTCTGACATTTCCGAGCTTCGAGAGCCGCGCCGAACTGGCGCATCTGGTGGCCGACCGCGAGTCGCATGCGCGCTGGCCGCGCGATCCCGACGGCGTGCCGGTCTATCCGGGCACAGCGCGACAAATGCCGGAGGCCGAGCGGCAGGCGCGGATCGCCCGCGGCGACGCTTATGCCGTGCGCCTCGACATGGAAAAGGCGGTGGAGTGGACCGGGCCGCTGCACTGGACGGAAATCGGCGAGGGGCCGTCCGGCGAGGGCGGGACCGTTGCCGTCGAGCCGCAGGCCTGGGGCGATGTGATCGTCGGTCGCAAGGATGCGCCGGCCAGCTATCACCTCGCGGTGGTGGTGGACGATGCGCTGCAGGGCGTAACCCATGTGGTGCGCGGGCAGGATCTGTTCTGGTCCACCAGCGTGCACCGGGTGCTGCAGGCGCTGCTCGACCGGTCGGCCCCGGTCTATCGCCATCACCGGCTGGTGCTGGATAGCGAGGGCAGGAAGCTGTCCAAGTCCACGGCGGCCACCGGCTTGCGCGAATTGCGTACCCGGGGGCTGTCGGCGCGGGACATCCGCAGGATGCTGAAACAGGACGTCCACGGGATGGTGTGACGGGCGCCGTAGCCCCATATCTGCGGGCATGTCATGCTCGGATCGGGTGGGTCGGGGAGCCTGATGGCGAAAGCCAAACGCAACAAGCCGATCCGGGTGCGCACGCCGCGTCGACAGGCGC
>JAFKKQ010000280.1 GCA_017304505.1 Hyphomicrobiales bacterium
GCGATGAAATCCGCGCCGCGGCGGATGCCGCCGGAGGATCGGTCGGGCGCGCGCTGGCGCTGCTTGAAGGCGATGCGCTTGAACTGCATCGGCAGGTCGACGACTTGCTCGCGAGGTTGCCGGATGTCGATCCCCGCGCGCTGCACGCGCTTGGCGACGAGATTGCCGGCACCGAGGCGGCACCGCTCGCCGCCTTCATGGAGGCCGTCAACGCCTGGCTCAGCGCGCGCCTCGACAGCACGCCGCAGGATAGCCGCAGCCTTGCGCGGGTGGCCGAGGTTTGGGACAGCGTCAACCGTGCGGCGCGCGATGCGGAAACCTACAACCTCGACCGTAAGCCTCTGGTGTTTTCCATATTCGGGCAGCTCGCCGAGACCGCGCGCGGATAGGCGAGGGTGCTCGCGGCGTGGGCAGAGGTGGGCAATCGCGTCGTTTGCCGCTCCGGGCTTTTATGATTGAATGACAGACGGCGCTGGGAGCGGGGGCGATCCTTACGCCGATCATTCAAGATTGAACAACAGGCCGCGAAGACGGCCAATGTCCGGGAGGGACGTTATGGGTCACCGTATCAGCCGCCGCACATTTGTGGCCGGCGTCGCCGCAGCGTCAGGCGCGAGCGCATTTCCGATGCCGTCGATCGCGCAAAGCGCGCCGATGAAGATCGGCCTGCTGACGGTGAAGACCGGCCCGCTCGCCGCCGGCGGCATCCACGCCGAAGAGGGCATCACCGCATTCCTGCGGGAAAAGAACTTCACGCTTTCGGGGCGCAAGGTTGAGCTTCTGGTCGCCGACACCGGCGGCAATCCGGCCGGCGCCAAGAACAAGGCGCAGGAGCTGGTCGAGCGCGACAAGGTCAATGTCGTTCTCGGGCCATTTGCGGCCTTCGAATTGCTGGCGACGCTGGACTACCTCGCGCAAGCCAAGATGCCGACGCTTGCGTTCGCCGGCGCCGACGATGTCACGCAGCGCAAAGGCAACGCCTATCTGACCCGGACATCCTATACGTCCTCGCAATGCCTCTATCCGCTTGCCGATTACGTGGCCAAAGAAATGAAGCTCAAACGTGCCACCAGCATCGCGGACGACTTCGCGTTCGGCTACGAGCAGATCGGCGGCTTCCAAAGAACGCTTGAGGGCGAAGGCGGGCGTGTCGTCAAAAAACTGTGGTCGCCGCTGAACACTGCGGACTATGCACCCTACGTCGCGCAGATTCCCGATTGCGACGTGGTTTGCATCGGCCTTGCGGGCTCCAATCCGATCAAGTTCGTCAAGCAGGCCAAGGGGCTTGGCGTGAAGCAGCCGCTGGTCGGCGGCTCGACGGTGGCCGATGACACCATCATCGGCGCCTATGGCGACGAGGCCAACGGCGTCATCAACACCAATCCCTATTCGCTCGACATCGACACCGAGGCCAACAAGCGTTTCATTGCGGCATTGCGCAAGCACTATGGCAAAGACGTGCGGATCGGCCATTACGCCGCCTGCTTCTATATCGACGGCCAGGTGATCGAGGCCGCGCTGGCCAAGACCGGCGGAAAGTCCGACAACCCGGACGAGTTCGTGAAGGCGGTCCGCTCCGTTACGCTGGCGGAGACGCCGCGTGGGCCGATCAGCTTCGACGACCACGGCAATGTGGTCATCGACGTGTATGTCCGGCGCGTCGAGAAGCAGGGCGGCAAGATGGTGAACAAGACCATCAAGACCTACCACAAGGTCAGCCAATTCTGGACGATGGACCCCAAGTCCTTCCTGCAGAAACCGGTGTTCTCGCGCGACTATCCGCCGATGAAGGGGTAGGCGGAACCCGTCCGCTTGCGAAGGCGCGGTGGGGTTGATACCTACGGGGCCGCATGTCCGAAAAGCCCCGTTATTACATCACCACTGCGATTTCCTACCCGAATGGCCCCCCGCATATCGGGCACGCCTATGAGGTGATCGCGACCGACGCCATCGCGCGCTTCATGCGGCTTGATGGGTATGACGTATTCTTCCTCACCGGCACCGACGAGCACGGCCAGAAGATCCAGCAGACCGCAGCGCGCGAGGGCATCACCGCGCGCGAGTTGGTCGACCGCAACGTGCCCCGCTTCCAGGCGATGGTCGAGCGGATGAATTGCTCGAACGACGATTTCATCCGCACCACGCAGGAGCGACACCATCGCTCGTCCCAGGCGATCTGGGAACGGATGGAGAAGAACGGCGACATCTACCTCGATAAATACGCCGGCTGGTACTCGGTGCGCGACGAGGCGTACTACGCGGAGGACGAGACGCACCTCAACGAGCACAAGGTTCGCATCGCCACCAAGACCGGCACGCCGGTCGAATGGGTAGAGGAGGAGAGCTATTTCTTCCGGCTGTCGGCCTATCAGCAGAAGCTCGTCGACCGCTACGCCTCGGTGCCGGACTTCGTGCTGCCCAAGGAACGGCTGAACGAGGTGGCGA
>JAFKKQ010000281.1 GCA_017304505.1 Hyphomicrobiales bacterium
GCCGACCACGATACGGTCGGGCAGCTTGAAGTCGCGGATCGCCGCGCCTTCGCGCAGGAACTCGGGATTGGAGACAACCGCGAAATCGGCGTCAGGTCGCGCCTCGCGGATGATGCGTTCCACCTCATCGCCGGTTCCCACCGGAACTGTCGATTTGGTTACCACGACGGTAAAACCATCCAGCGCCGCCGCGATCTCGCGCGCCGCCTCGTAAACGAAGGACAGGTCGGCGTGACCGTCGCCGCGGCGCGACGGCGTGCCGACCGCGATGAACACCGCCTCCGCCTGGGTGACCGGCCCCTTCAGGTCGGTGGTAAAATCGAGCCTTTGCGCCTTGACGTTCGCCGCCACCAGATCGTCGAGGCCGGGCTCGAAAATCGGCATTTCGCCGCGCCGAAGCGCCGCGATCTTGCCGGCATCCTTGTCCACACAGGTCACATGGTGACCAAAATCGGCGAAGCAGGCCCCCGAGACGAGGCCGACGTAGCCGGTGCCGATCATCGCTACGCGCATCGCACCCCAACGGTTGGCATGGCGGGAATGGTTAATATAACCCAGGACGGCCTGACACCAGGACGCCCAGACATGGGCTCTTGGCTCATGCGCTGCAACCTGACGAGCGAATGGGCCGGAGTTTAGGCAATCGTGTAAACCGGGATGAAACCACGGCCGGATAACAATAGCCCAACATTTGATGCAACTCCGCCCTATCCTTCCGAGATACGCCCTTCAGGCGCTTCCGGGTAAGATCGCGGCAGCACGGAGCCACGCGGTGACGCATACGTCCGGGACCGGGCGAGTCGATTGGGTCGACTACGCCAAGGGTATCTGCATCGTCATGGTGGTGATGATGCATTCGACGCTCGGCGTCGAACTCGCCGCCGGCCGCGAGGGTTGGATGCATCATGTCGTGGAGTTCGCGCGGCCGTTCCGTATGCCGGACTTCTTCATGATCTCGGGCCTGTTCCTGGCGCGGGTCATCGACCGCGAATGGCGCGACTACCTCGACCGCAAAGTCGTTCATTTCGCATACTTCTATGTCCTCTGGGTGACGATCCAGTACGCCTTCAAGGCGCCCATGTTCGCCGCCGAGCAAGGCTGGGGCGGTGTGGGCTTGAGCTATCTCGAAGCCTTCATCGAGCCGTTCGGCACGCTGTGGTTCATTTACCTGCTGCCGATCTTCTTCGTCGTCATCAAGCTGACGCGCAATGTGCCCTGGCCCGTGATCTGGCTGATCGGCGCGGCGCTGGAGATGGCACACGTCAACACCGGCTGGACGGCAATCGACGAGTTCGCCCATCGCTTCGTCTACATCTACACCGGCTATGTCTTCGCAGCGCGCGTGTTCGAGTTCACCGCCGCCGTGCAGCGGCAACCGGTTATGGCGCTTGCGGGTCTGGCGCTGTGGGCGCTGGTCAATGGCGGACTGGTGATGGCCGGCTTCGCCGGCTGGCCGCTGATCTCGCTTATGCTCGGCATCCTCGGCGCGGGCGCCGTGATGACGGCTGCGGCGCTCCTCGCCAAGACCCACCTGTTCGACGCGCTGCGCTATTGCGGCCAGAACTCCATCGTCATCTACCTCGCCTTCTTCCTGCCGATGGCGGCGAGCCGCATCGTGCTGCTCAAGACCGGCATCATCTCCGACCTGGGCACGGTTTCGCTCATCGTGACAACGGTGGGTGTAATCGGCGCCCTGGTGTGGTTCTGGGCGGCGCGCAACACGCCGTTCCGCTTCCTGTTCCTGTTCGAGCGGCCGGCCTGGGCGCGGCTCAAGCCCCGTAAAATTTCGACCTTGCAGCCGGCGGAATAACCTTCTTCACCGTCATTCCGGGACGGCCGCAGGCCGGACCCGGAATCCAGCGGCGGACTTGGCGCACGTGTCTGGATTGCCCGGTTCGCTTGCCGGAGCGCGTTGAAGACGACGCTGTGGACCGCTCGTTGCCAAATCAGCGCCGGCAGCCCACATTCCGGCCATGCCAGCTCCCTCAAAAACCAAGGCCGCGCCTGCAAAGTCCGCGGCCAAGACACGTGCCAAGACACCGGCCAAGACACCCGCCGCAGCCGTCCCGGGATCGCTGAAAAAGGGTGACCATGTCTTTCTGGTCGACGGCTCGGGTTACATCTTCCGCGCCTACCACGCGTTGCCGCCGCTGACCCGCAAGTCGGATGGGCTGCAGATCAACGCTGTGCTCGGCTTCTGCAACATGCTGTGGAAGCTGCTCAACGAGATGAAGCCGGAGGAGCGGCCGACCCATCTGGCGGTGGTGTTCGACAAATCGGAAAAGACGTTCCGCACCGATTTCTATCCGGAGTACAAGGCGCAGCGGCCGGACATCCCGGGCGACCTCATTCCGCAATTTCCGCTGATCCGCGAGGCGGTGCGCGCCTTCGATATCCCCTGCCTGGAACAGCAGGGCTTCGAGGCCGACGACCTGATCGCGACCTACGTCCGCATCGCCTGCGAGGCGCAGGCCACCTGCACCATCGTGTCGTCCGACAAGGACCTGATGCAGCTCGTGAACGACTGCGTCGTCATGTACGACACGATGAAGGACAAGCGAATCGGCATTCCCGAGGTTGTCGAAAAGTTCGGCGTGCCGCCCGAGAAGGTCATCGAAGTCCAGGCGCTGATCGGCGATTCCACCGACAACGTGCCGGGGGTGCCGGGCATCGGCGTCAAGACCGCGGCGCAGCTCATCGCCGAATACGGCGACCTGGAGACGCTGCTGGCACGCGCCAGCGAGATCAAGCAGGAAAAACGCCGCCAGACCCTGATCGACAATGCAGAACTGGCGCGGGTCTCCAAGCGCCTGGTGACGCTCGACCAGAACGTCGCGCTCGAGGTTCCGGTCGAAGACCTTGCGGTGCACGAGCCGGACTACAAGCACCTCGTCGCCTTCCTCAAGGCGATGGAGTTCAACACGCTGACCCGCCGCGTCGCGGAGAAATCCGGTATCGAGGCGAACGAGATCGAAGCGGATGCGAGGCTCTCTTCGTCGTCTTCCCCGCTTGCGGGGGAGGTCGCCCTCCGCAGCCCGAAGGACGAAGGCACGGCGGGAGGGGGCAATGGCGAACTGTTCGCACCCTCACCCCAACCCTCCGCCGCAACCGGGGGAGGAAGACCGGGCGTCGGTGCGAATGGCAAGCCCGAATTCACTCCCGCCACGCTGGCCGCAGCGCGCGCGGCCGCGAGACCACAAGCCTCGACCCGATGGTGGCGCATCTGTGCGGCTTCTCGCTCGCAGTGGACGACAACGAGGCCTGTTATGTGCCGATTGGCCACCGCGAAGGCGGCGCAAACGCCGGTACCGACCTGTTCGCACCGGAGCCCAAACTCTGCCCCGATCAAATTCCGGAGCAGGCGGCACTGAAGGAAATCAAGGCGGTTTTGGAAGACCCGTCGATCCTGAAGATCGGCCAGAACCTGAAGTACGACTGTCTGGTGTTTGCCCGCCGTGGCATTGAAATCCATCCCTATGACGACACCATGCTGATGTCCTACGTGCTCGACGCCGGTCGTTCGCGCGGACATGGCATGGACGATCTCGCGGAGAAGTGGCTCGGTCACCAGACCGTCCATTTCGAACACGTCGCCGGCTCCGGCAAGAACCAAGTGACGTTCGACTGCGTGCCGATCGAGAAGGCGAGCGAATACGCCGCCGAAGACGCGGATGTGACGCTGCGGCTGTGGAAGGCGCTGAAGGCGCGGCTTCCGGCCGAGCATGTCGCGACCGTCTACGAAATGCTGGAGCGGCCGCTGGTGACCGTGCTGGCGCGCATGGAAGGCCGCGGCATCGCCATCGACCGGCAAGTGTTGTCGCGACTATCCGGCGAGTTCGCGCAGAAGCAAGCCGGCCTCGAGGACGAGATCGCCAAACTCGCGGGCCAACCGCTCAATCCCGGAAGCCCGAAACAACTCGGCGACGTACTGTTCGGCAGCATGGGCCTGCCCGGCGGCACCAAGACCAAGACCGGGCAATGGGCCACCGGCGCGAAGGTTCTGGAAGACCTCGCCGAGCAGGGCCATGAACTGCCGCAGAAGATTCTCGACTGGCGGCAGGTGTCGAAGCTGCGCTCGACCTACACCGATGCGCTGCCGGGCTTCGTCAACGCCGAGACGCACCGCGTCCACACCAGCTACGCGCTGGCGGCGACCACCACCGGGCGGCTGTCGTCGTCGGAGCCGAACTTGCAGAACATCCCGGTGCGCACCGAGGAGGGCCGCAAGATCCGCCGTGCCTTCATCGCCGCTCCGGGCACCAAGCTCGTCTCGGCCGACTATTCGCAGATCGAACTGCGACTGCTCGCCGAGATCGCCGAGATCGCAACGCTAAAAAAAGCGTTTCGTGACGGCCTCGACATCCACGCCATGACCGCATCGGAAATGTTCGGCGTCCCGGTCAAGGACATGCCCGGCGAGGTGCGCCGGCGGGCCAAGGCGATCAACTTCGGCATCATCTACGGCATCTCGGCATTCGGCCTCGCCAATCAGCTTGGCATCGCACGCGAGGAGGCCGGCGCCTACATCAAGAAATACTTCGAGCGCTTCCCCGGCATTCGCGACTACATGGAAGAAACCAAGGCGTTCGCCAAAAAGAACGGCTATGTGCTCACGCTGTTCGGTCGAAAGTGCCACTATCCCGATATCACGGCGTCCAACCCGTCGCTGCGCGCATTCAACGAGCGCGCCGCGATCAACGCGCGGCTGCAAGGCACCGCCGCCGATATCATCCGTCGCGCCATGATCCGCGTCGAACCGGCGCTGGCGAAGGCCAAGCTCAATGCGAAGATGCTGCTGCAGGTGCACGACGAACTGATCTTCGAAGTGCCGGAGGGCGAGGTCGACAAGACACTGCCGGTGGTCAGGCGCGTGATGGAAGACGCGCCGATGCCCGCCGTGTCGCTGACCGTGCCGCTATCGGTGGAGGCCCGCGCCGCGCACAATTGGGACGAGGCGCACTAAGCGCTATCCTGGCGCGGCGGCACCGCGTTATGGCGATGGGCGTGTGGCCAGGGCTGCGGCGATGCGCGCGCCGAGCGCCATATCGTCCTCCGCCCCGAAGCCCTGATAGGCGATGCGCCCATCGCGGCCGATGATGACGGCGGTCGGCGTGCCTTGCATTTGATAGGCTTGCATGGTGACGGGAATCGGACCGGGGTCGCCCGGCCGATCGACCGCGATCGGAAACGTCAGCCGGTACTCGTGGATGAACGCCTCGAGCGCCACCGGCGTCATCGCCGCGTGGTGCTCGAACACGGTATGAAGGCCGATCACCTGGAGGTCGCTGGGCCCAAAGATGCGGTGCGCCTTCTCGGCCTGCGGCGTGCCGGTGGTGACACATCCCGGACACAGCATCTGGAACGCGTGGAGCAGCACGACACGGCCGCGCAGAGCCGCCAGCGTCAGCGGCTGCGGCGTGTTGAACCAGCGGTCCACCACCAGTTCCGAGGCGTAAGAGCCCGGCTCATCCATGCGCGGCCCCCTCAATCTCTGTCACAGACACACGATCATCGCCGCAGCACAGA
>JAFKKQ010000282.1 GCA_017304505.1 Hyphomicrobiales bacterium
AACGAGTGCGTGAAGGCCACATTCTTCTCCATCGGCGAGCACGCGACCTACTGCCCCGAGACGCTCGGTGAGGTTGCCAAGGCGGGTCACACCATCGGCTCCCACACGTGGTCGCATGCCGACTTGGCGAAGAAGACCCCCGAAGAGGCGAAAGAGGAAATCGAGAAAGCGATCAGCGCGGTGAAATGGGCACTGGAGGGCGAAGGACAGGAGGCGCCGTTCTTCCGCTTCCCGGGGTTGAGCCATCCGCCGGAAATGGTCACCTATCTGGGTGAGCGCAACATCGCCATCTTCTCGGCCGACTTCGACTCGTTCGATTTCAAGATGCACAAGCCGGAGCAGGTTCTCAAATCGATCATGACCAAGCTGCAGAAGCACGGCAAAGGGATCATCCTGATGCACGACTTCCGGCGCGCAACATCGCAGGCGATTCCGCAGTTGCTGGCGCAACTGAAAGCCGGCGGCTACAAGATCGTCCACATGCGGCCGGCCGTCGCCGTGACCACGCTTCCACAGTACGACGAAGAGTTTTTGAAGGATCAGAAACTGCCGACCGTCAATCAGAAGCCGACATCAAGCATCGTGAAAACGATCGAATAACGCGGTCGCGCTTTCATTGCAGCGGCCGTGCGCTTTGCACTTGAGGCCGGGACGCGCTGACAGTTTCGGAACAACCGGCATGCACGGCCCCGATCGCATCGAAGGACTCGCTATTGTGTCGCGCGACGGCATGATCGCGGACGAACACGGCATCCAGCCGGACGCGCTCAAGCTCGAAGCCGACCAGAAGTTCTTCCGCGAGCGGCTGAACCAAGCCGACGCCCTCGCCCACGGACGCCATTCCGGCGAAGGCGGTCCGGACACTGGCCGGCGGCGCCGGCTGATCCTGACCACTCGCGTCGCCACGCTCGCCCACGATCCCGAACTGGAGCTGGCGGTCCTCTGGAATCCGGCCGGCGCAAAGCTGGAGGACGCCTGGGATATGCTCGGGCTGTCAGGCGGCCTGCTGGTGGTGATCGGCGGCACCGAACCATTCGGTCTGTTTCTTGAGCGTGGCTACGACGTCTTCCATCTCAGCCGCGCCAGCCAGGCCCAACTGCCCGGCGGCCGTCCGGTGTTTCCCGGCGTGCCTCAGGCGACACCCGAAGATCTGTTGCAAGCTCACGCCCTGAAGCCGGACCCCGCACGGACCCTCGACGGTCCGGCGGGACTCACGCTGGTGACTTGGCGGCGCTGACTTTGACGGCGGACTCGGAAAAGACGTGACACGCTCCACCGAATCTGTTTACCGCTGAAGAACTCTTTTCATTTTCAGTTGCGCGGTTTGGCAGCGTGGCGTCGGCGTCAACCTTCCGACTCTCCTCCCGCGTGGCGTATCGACTTGGGGCGGCGGCAATGCCGCCCTTTTTATGGCTTTTCACAGTGCCTGTTCAAGCCGCGCCAAATCGCGAGAGCTTCATCGGCTCGTCGGCCGTCTCCGACTCGCTTTCCTTGAGCGGGTCGATGGTTTCGACCAGTTGCAGGAACGCCGAACCCGGCAACGGCGGTGCAAAAACGTAGCCCTGCGCCGCGCGAATACCGAGATCGCGCAGGTGCACGACCTGCTCGAAGCTTTCCACGCCTTCGGCCACCACGTCCATGCGCATGTTCTGCGCCAGGTCGATCAACGTCTCGATGATGGCGTTGGAATTGCGATCGGTGCCGAGCGAGTCGATGAACATCTTGTCGATCTTGATGACGTCCACGCCCAGCTTGAGCATGTACGACAGCCCGCTGTGACCAATGCCCACATCGTCGATGGCAACCTTGACGCCGATCCCCTGGAGAGCGGCAATCACGCGCCGCGTCTCGGTGAGGTTTTCGATGGGCTGACGCTCGGTCACCTCCAGCATCACCTGTGACAATCGCATCGGCGACTTCCTGAAGATCTCGCGCACATCATCGACGATATGCTCGTCGGCAAAATGACGGGCGGTCAGGTTGAAGCCGAGCTTGAGATGCGGCCGGCGGCCCACCACTGCGCCCGCTTCGCGGCAGACGCGGCGCATGAGCATGTGTGTCATGTCGATGATGAGGCCGCTCGACTCGACCAGCGGAATGAACGTGGCCGGCAACACGACGCTGCCGTCCGGCTTGTGCCAGCGAACCAGGACCTCGGCGCCCCGCAACCGGCCCGAGCGGATGTCGACGATCGGCTGGTAATAGGGTACGAACTCACCGGCCTTGAGCGCCTGTTCGATTTCGACGATCGGGTTGTCGCGCGGGCGGCGCGGCAGCAGCAGCGGCATCGCAAGAATGAATATGGCCAGGAGACCGCTGGCGACGATACCGACCGCCCGCAAATCGCTGCGATTGGGCCCAATCCCGGCATGCACTGCCGATATGACCGTATCCAGCGCATAACGGTCGGATCGTTGAT
>JAFKKQ010000252.1 GCA_017304505.1 Hyphomicrobiales bacterium
GATCGAGACTGACAACACTATGTTGATCAACCAGACCGACCTGACCGGAAAATTCGACACCGGCGGTCTGCAGCACACCTTCGCTGTCGGTGTCGAAGCATCGCGGGAAACGCGTGACCAAGTCCGTGCCATCGGCATGAACGGTGGCCGCACGCTCTGTGATCCAGTTGACATCCGTTGCCGTACCAACGTGTTCAGTCCGCTCGATACGTCGTTCGGCGGCGAATTCAACGGATGGGGGCCGCCCAACTCGTCGGTATCGACAAATTTCGCGATCTACGCATTCGACCAAGTCAAGCTCAACGAGTTCTTCGAACTGTTGGGTTCGGTCCGCTACGACCGGCTCAAAACGGATTATGAAGACTTGGCCGCAAGCGCGGCGACCCGAAATCTCAGCCGGACAGACGGGATGTTCAGTTGGCGTGTCGGCGGCGTCTTCCATCCGACCACCAACACCAGCATCTATGCCGCGCATGGCACATCTTTCAATCCGACGGCCGAGTTCGGTACGTTGTCGGCCCAACCGACGGGTCCCACCCAGATCCTCGATCCTGAAAAAAACGTCACCACCGAGGTCGGAGCCAAGGCTGACGTCCTGGGAGGACGCCTCAGCCTGACCGGCGCAGTGTTCCGGATTGAAAAGACCAACCTGCGGATACCGCTTGATCCGACCAACACAGGACGCAACGCCGCGCAGCAATTGGGTGGCCTTGCTCGTGTCGATGGTTTCGAACTGGGGGCTGCCGGCAAGTTGACCGATCAGTGGAGCGTATTTGCGGGCTACAGCTATCTCGACTCCAAGATCGTCGAAACCAACAACCTCGCCGAGCTCGGCCGAGAGCTTCCCAACACGCCGAAGCACAACTTCACACTCTGGACCACCTACGACGTCACGCCCGATTGGACGGTCGGCGGCGGCGTCACCTATGCGTCGGATGCTTGGGTCAACACGACCAACACCTCCTACGTACCGGATTACTGGAAGGTCGATCTGATGACGAGCTACAAGGTCACCAAGAATTCGACCCTGCAGCTCAACATCTACAACCTGACCGACGCCAAGTACTTTGCGCAGTACTACGGCGGCCACGCGGTCCCCGCATCCGGCCGCTGGGCAATGCTGTCCTATCGCGTGCACTTCACGCCGGAAGACGCGCCCAAGCCGATCAAGCCAGTCGGCTACTTCAAATAGCGCCGCGTAGCTTCGCCGGTGCCAAGAAAGCCCGGGCCGCCCGCATCGCGCGGGCGGCCCGATTGCAATCGAGGCCGGCGATTCCATTTGCAAGGTCTCTCGACGCCCGCCCCGGAATCGGCTTGGAGCAGAGCGCGTTCGGCGCTAAGCCGTGCGCATCAAGGATGGAGCTGACGCCATGATGGTCCACATCCCCAACGTCCTCACACCCGAGCAGGTCGCGCGGTGCCGCGACGTGATGATGAAGGCCGAATGGGTCGACGGAAACGTGACCGCCGGTCATCAATCGCGCAAGGTGAAGTACAATCTGCAGCTCCCCGAAGAATCGGAGGTGGCGCAGGAGCTCGGCGCGATGGTGCACAAGGCGCTCTACCGCGCGCCGCTGTTCATGTCCGCCGTGCTGCCGCAGCAGGTGTTTCCGCCGCTGTTCAACCGCTACGACGCCGGCATGACATTCGGCGCGCATGTCGACAACGCCATCCGCTCGCATCCGCAGCAGCCGATCCGCATCCGCACCGACGTGTCGGCGACGCTGTTCATCTCCGCGCCGGAGGACTACGACGGCGGCGAGCTTGTGGTCGAGGACACCTACGGCAGCCACGAGGTCAAGCTGCCGGCGGGCGATCTCATCGTCTATCCGGCGACCAGCCTGCACAACGTCACGCCGATCACGCGCGGCTCGCGCATCGCGTCGTTCTTCTGGACCCAGAGCCTGATCCGCGACGTGACCAAGCGGGCGCTGCTGTTCGATCTCGACATGTCGATCATCCGGCTCACCCGCGACCATCCCGACCATCCGTCGCTGGTCACGCTGACCGCCTGCTATCACAACCTGCTGCGGCAGTGGTCGGAGACGTGAGGCTTGCGCCGCCCGGTTCCGTTCGCGAGGGACATGACAGCCGTATGACGTTCGGATAGCTTCCGCGCGCAGCGGAGGACTTCATGGGCGGACCCTCGGACGTTATCATCGTCGGCGCCGGTATCGGCGGCCTCACACTGGGCCTGCGCCTGCACGCGGCCGGCATCCCCTGCCGGATTTTCGAGGCGGCCGCCGAAATCAAAGGGCTCGGCGTCGGCATCAATCTTCTGCCGCACGCCACCAAGGCGCTGACCGAACTGGGGCTGCAATCGGACCTGGCGCGGGTCGGCATCGCCACCAGCAAGGTCGCCTATTACAACCGCTTCGGCCAACTCATCTACGACGATCCGTGCGGCCTTCACGCCGGTTACGACTGGCCGCAATTCTGCATCCACCGCGGCGACCTGCAGATGGTGCTGCTGGAAGCATTCATGCAGCGCGCCGGGGCGGACCGCATCGCCACCGCTCACCGCTGCACCGGCGTCGAGCAGGATGACGGCGGCGTCACCGTGCATTTCGAGGACGCGGCCGGTGCAACGCTGCCGCCGCAACGCGGCACCATCGCCATCGCCTGCGACGGCATCCACTCCGCGATCCGCAAGCAGTTCTTCCCGAACGAAGGCCCGCCGCGCTACTCCGGGCTTAACATGTGGCGCGGCGTCACGCGCTGGAAGTCCTATCTCGACGGCAAGACCTTCGTGCGGATCGGCTGGCACAAGCCGGCGAAGGTCCTGATCTATCCGATCCGCGACAACATCGACGCCGAGGGCCGCCAACTCATCAACTGGGTCTGCGACATCGAGCAGGACACGCCAATCGCGCAGCGCGACTGGAATCGCCAGGGCCGGCTGTCCGATTTCATCGGCGCCATCGAGGGCTGGACCTTTCCCTGGCTTGACGTGCCGGCGCTCTGCCGCGCCGCCGACGACATCCTGGAATATCCGATGGTCGATCAGGATCCGCTGCCGCGCTGGTCGCACGGCCGCGTCACGCTGCTGGGCGACGCTGCGCATCCGATGCTGCCGCGCGGCGCCAACGGCGGCGCGCAGGCGATCCTGGATTGCACGGCGCTCACCGAATGCCTCAAGCGCGGCAGCGATCCTGTCTCCGCCCTCGCCGCTTACGAACAGCAGCGCAGGCCCGCCACCACGCAGGTCGTGCTGACCAACCGCCAGCAGCCGCCCGATGCGGTGCTGCAGGAGGTCTACCGGCGCACCGGCGACCGCCCGTTCAAAAACATCGACGACGTCATCAGCCAGAGCGAGCTTGCGGGACTGCTCAAGCGCTACCAGCGCGTCGCCGGCTTCGACAAGGAACGGCTGCAGGCCGGCGCGGCCTGACCGTTTCACGCATCGTTTTCTCGAGACAAAAATATGCCCCGCTTTCGCGGGGCATATTCGTTTGTTGAGGTCTCCGCAAACGGCTACTGCGCGAGGAGCGGAATGCTCTTGTAGTCCGCAGTCTTCGGCACCGACTGCAGGTACGCGTAGATGTCCTCGAGGTCGCGGTTCGGCAGGATCTTCTCGCTGAACGGCGGCATGGCGCGGTTGGTCGAGCGCACGAAGGCGGAGAACGCCTCCCACGGCAGCGGATCGGGCGCGAGCACCTTGCCACCGCTCGATGCCACCGAGCCCTGCCCTCTGAAGCCGTGGCACTGCCAGCAGCCGTGCTTCACAAACTGCAGCTTGCCCCTCGCGGCGTCGCCCGCCGCGAAGGCCGGGTTGAAACCGAGGAACGCGCCGGCCACGGCAGCAGCCAGCGCAACACGAACGATTTGACGATGCATGATGCTGATGCTCCCGATTAGCGCGGCTGCGTCCAGACGTTGAGAAGAGCCGGCTGCCCGGACTTCACCACCACCACGGCTTCCTTGAGTGCTGGCCCAAGCTCGGCCGGATCCTTGATCGGGCCTTTCGCCCACCAGCCCATCGATTCCGCAAGCTTGTGATATTCGACGTCTGGGTTCTGGATGCTGGTGCCGATCGGCGCCATGTCGTTGCCGAGATAGGCGACACGGTTGCGGAAGTTCGCCAGCCGCTGCACGTGCATCACCTCCTGGTGATAGCCGCGGTTGTTGTGCATCACCGTCAGCAGCGGGATCTTGTGGCGCGCGGCCGTCCACAGCACGCCGGGGGCATACATCAGGTCGCCATCGCCCTGGAAGTTGACCGTGAAGCGCCCCTCGTCGCGATTGGCAAGCGCCGCTCCAACGGCCGCGGGCGAGCCCCAGCCGACGCCATAGCCGCCAGACGATCCCGTCCAGTGGTAGTGCTTGTCCATCGGCAGCAGCCGCCGCGCCCAATTGCTGGTGTTGCCGGATTCCACGGCCATCGACCAGTCGAGGTCCTTGACCTGGTTGTAGGTTTCCATCACCAGCCGCGCGGTGCTGATCGGGCTTGCGTCCCAGGCGATTGCGGCGAGCTGATGGGTGTTGTCCCTGCCCTTCTGCCAAGCCTTCTTGTTGGCCTCGATCTTGCGCTCGATCGCGGCCTTGCGGTCGGAGGTCAGCGCCGACTTCACCGCTTCGATCAGGGACGGCAGCGTCGCTTCGACGTCGCCGGCCATCTGCAGGTCGACACTCTGGAAGCGCTGAAACTCCTGATAGTTGGACTTGGTCATCAGGTCGTGGTTGCCGAGGCTAATGAGCTTCGTGCCCGGCTTGATGTGGGATTCGTTCATCCCAACACCGTGCTCGTTGTTGTCGACAAAGCCGTTCACGGTAGCCCAATAGTCGCTGAGCTCGAGGCCGAGGATCACGTCGGCCTGCCGGATGACACCGGCCGGCCGGCTCAGGTAATGCGTGGTCGGGAAGTTCAAGCGCCCGCGCTGCCGCACCACCGGCGCCTGCAACAGCTCCGCGAGCTGCACCAGGAGCTTGATGCCCTGCGTGGTGTTGATCGCGCGATCCGCCACGATAACCGGGCGTTCGGCGTTGACGAGAAGCCGGGCGGCCTCGCGCACCGCGCCCATTTCGCCCTGCGGCGGCGCGCCCTTCACGTATTTCGGAATGTAAAGCTTCTGGCCGTGGTCCTCGATCGGCTCCTGCTGAAGGCCGGCGTCAAGCGCGAGCATGACAGGCCCATAGGGCGGTGTGGTCGCGATCTTGTAGGCGCGCACGAACGACTGGGCAAAGTGCTGCGCCGACACCGGGGTGTCGTCCCACTTGGTGTAATCGCGAACCATCGCATTGATGTCCTGCGCGGAGTGCACGGTCGGCACGCCGGGCGGACGATAGGCCGCGTCGAGATCTGTGCCGCCCATGATGATGACCGGCACGCGGTCGCAGAAGGCGTTGTAGATCCCCATCGAGGCGTGCTGCAGGCCGACGGTGCCGTGAACCAGCGTCATCAGCGGCTTGCCCGCGACCTTGAAATAGCCATGCGCCATGCCGACGGCGGATTCCTCGTGCATGCAGGTGAGGAATTCCGGCTGCTTGTTGCCGCCGTAATCGATCAGCGACTCGTGGATGCCGCGGAAGCTCGAGGCCGGATTGGCCGGCAAATATTTGATGTCGAGCGTCTTGATCACGTCGACCATGAAATCCGAACCGGGCCGGCCGTGCTGCGAGTATGGAGGAATATCCGGCGTGCCGGTTTCCGCCGCGATCGTCTGCGCCGTCGGCGGCAGGGCCGACGGCAATCGTGCGGCCGCGGCGCTTGCGGCCGGCGTTGCGTCCGCAGCGTGCGGCGCCACGGTGCCGGCCGCGCCGGCGACAGCGACTCCTGTCAGAAATTTTCGACGATCCACCTTCAGGCCCGAATCCCCGCGTGCCATGGTGCGCTCCTCATAATGGATGTTTTGACCGGCGGCTGGACGTGTGCCGCCTTTGACGGGCGAAGCCTAGAGCAAGGCTTTTTGCCGCACCAGGGCCCGATCCACGCAAACTCACGCTAACTTGGCATGTCAGCCGCCCTGCGAATACACGAGGTTAGGGAACCTTTACCATCGTCATGCGTCAATCAAGCGGGGCGTCGAGACACCTTATTATCCAAACAGGTTCTGCCGGTGCGCGCGATTACCCTGCTTCCTGGTGTGCCGAATTCAGCACGACTTGATGAGATTCCCGATCCGCCGATCACAGATGGTCCGATCCTCATCCGCACGCTGGCGCTCGGCGTATGCGGCACGGACCGGGAAATCGTCTCGGGGATTTATGGCGAAGCACCACCCGGCGCCGACCGCCTGGTGCTGGGGCATGAATCGCTCGGGGAAGTGATTGAAGCACCGGCCGGCAGCGGCCTTGCGCCCGGCGATCATGTCGTCGGCATCGTGCGCCGGCCCGACCCGGTGCCCTGCCCGGCCTGCGCCGTCGGCGAATGGGATATGTGCCGCAATGGCCGGTATACCGAACGCGGCATTAAGGGCCGCAACGGATACGGTGCGGAGCGTTTTCGCCTCGAGCCGGATTTCGCGGTCAAAGCGGATACGGCGCTCGGCCCGCTCGCCGTGCTGACGGAGCCGGCGAGCATCGTCGCCAAGGCGTGGGACCAGGTCGAGCGCATCGGCAAGCGATCGCAATCCTGGCAGCCGCGGCGTCTTCTGGTAACGGGCTCCGGCCCGATCGGCCTGCTCGCGGCGATGATGGGAAAACAGCGCGGCTGGGAGGTCCATATCCTCGACCGCGGATTGGGCAGCTCGAAGCCCGCGCTGTTTCGCGATCTCGGCGCGCGCCATCACACCGGCTCCATCGCCAACCTTAAATTCGATCCCGACGTGGTGATGGAGTGCACCGGCGCACCGGAGGTGGTGGCGGGTCTCGTCGGCCGCACGGCGCCGGGCGGTATCGCCTGTCTCGTCGGTCTCGGCGGCGATCATGCCATGCAATTCGACATCGGCCGTTTCAACCGCAGTCTCGTGCTCGACAACGACGTGATCTTCGGCTCGGTCAACGCCAATCACGCGCACTACCGCATGGCCGCCGATGCGCTGGCGCGGGCCGACAAGGACTGGCTCGCGCGCCTGATCTCGCGACACGTTCCGCTTTCGCGATGGCAAGAGGCGTTGCAGCGCCGGTCGGACGATATCAAAGTCGTGATCGACTTCACCGCTTAGCACGCGACAACCGGAGGCCCACCCCTGTTAAGAGAAGAAAAATCGTCGGAAGGAACCATGTCCGAACGGATCGCGCCCAAAGCAAAGACCCGCCCTCCGGCTCATATCTCCGACTATGCCATGATCGGCGACTGCGAAACGGCGGCGCTGGTTTCGCGCGACGGCTCGATCGATTGGCTGTGCTGGCCGCGGTTCGATTCGGAGGCGTGCTTTGCCGCCATGCTCGGCGACCACGACAACGGCCGCTGGCGGATCGCGCCGCGCGACAAAGGCTTCCGCACGCGGCGGCGCTATCGCCCCGACACGCTGATCCTGGAAACAACATTCGAGACCGACGAAGGCGCGGTCACGCTGATCGACTTCATGCCGCTGCGCAACCACACCTCCGACATCGTGAGGCTGGTGGTCGGCGAATCCGGGCGCGTAACCCTTTGCATGGAGCTGGTGGTCCGCTTCGGCTACGGCGCTATCGTCCCCTGGGTCAGCCGCCTCGACGACGGAACGCTGCGCTTCATCGCAGGACCGGACATGCTGCTGTTGCGCACGCCGGTCGTATCCCACGGCGAGAACTTCAGGACCGTCGCGGAATTCACTGTCTCCGCCGGCGAGACGATCCCGTTCACGCTGATCTACGCGCCGTCACACCTGCCACCGCCGAAGGACCACGACGCCCAACAATTACTGGCCGACACCGATAAATACTGGCGCAAATGGTCGGAAAAATTCAAACGGACCGGTCCGTTCGAGGAGGTGGCGGCCCGCTCGCTGATCACGCTCAAGGCGCTGACCTACGCTCCGACCGGCGGCATCGTCGCCGCGCCCACCACCTCGCTCCCGGAGTGGATCGGAAGCGTCCGCAACTGGGATTACCGCTATTGCTGGCTGCGCGACGCAACCATCACCCTGCTCGCGTTCATGAATGCCGGCTACTACGACGAAGCGGCGGCATGGCGGGAATGGCTGGTGCGCGCCGTCGCCGGCCGCCCCGAACAGGCGCAGATCATGTACGGCATCGCCGGCGAGCGCCGCCTGGTCGAATGGGAGCTTCCCTGGCTTTCGGGATTCCGCAAATCCACGCCGGTTCGCATCGGCAACGCCGCGCACGGACAGCTTCAGCTCGATGTCTATGGCGAGGTGATGGACGCGATGCATCAGGCGCGCCGCGGCGGCCTCGATCCCCACGACGAGGGCTGGGCCGTGCAAACGGCGTTCATCGCCCATCTCGAGAAGGTCTGGACGGAGCCCGATGAAAGCATCTGGGAGGTGCGCAGCGGCCGGCGGCATTTCACTTATTCAAAGGTCATGGCCTGGGTCGCCTTCGACCGCACCATCAAGAGCGCGGAGCAATGCGGCCTGGACGGCCCGGTTGAGCACTGGCGCGACATCCGCTCCCGAATTCACGACGAGGTCTGCCGGAAGGCCTTCGATCCGGAGCAGGGAAGCTTCGTGCAGGCCTATGACAGCAAGGAGCTCGACGCCAGCCTCCTGCTGCTGCCGGTGGTGGGTTTCCTGCCGCCGGACGACCCGCGCATCGTCGGCACCGTGGAGGCAATCGAGAAGCATCTGATGATCGGCGGACTGGTGCGGCGCTACGACACGTCGAGCTCCGATGACGGTCTGCCGCCCGGCGAAGGCGTGTTCCTGGCGTGCAGCTTCTGGCTGGTCGATGCCTATGTGATGCTCGGCCGGCTCGATGACGCGCATGCGCTGTTCGAGCGGCTGATCGCGCTTCGCAACGACGTCGGCCTGCTCAGCGAGGAGTACGACCCGGATTCGGGCGAATTCCTCGGCAACTTCCCGCAAGCCTTTTCGCACGTCGCGCTGGTCAACAGCGCGTTCAACCTGACACGAGCCACGAAGCCCGCAGAACAGCGCGCCGAACAGCCGGCCACGGCCGATTGAGTTTTGTCGAGAGGGCCGTTCAGGCGCTCGCCTGCCACGGCCGGTATGCCCCGTCCGACGGCGCGGTCAGCGCTCCGATGAACCGCGAGCCCCAGAATTTGATATCGTTCTCGGCGAGGACATTGATCATTTGCCGATGGCGCGCGCGGCGTTCCTCGATCGGCATCGACAGCGCCTGGTCGATGGCCGCCGCCACCGCCTCGGGATCGTTGGGATTGACCAGGAGCGCGGCCTGGAATTCGCAGGCCGCGCCGGCGAAGCGTGAGAGAATGAGAACTCCGGGGTCTTCGGCATCCTGGGCCGCCACATATTCCTTGGCCACCAGATTCATGCCGTCGCGCAGCGGTGTCACCAGCGCCGCATGCGCGGACCGGTAAAGCCCCGCCAGCGTCGAACGGCTGTAGGGCCGGTTGACGTAGCGGATCGGAGTCCACGCCGCCTCGCCGTAACGTCCGTTGACGCGGCCGACGCTTTCGTCGATCTGCCGCTCCATGTTGGCATATTCGCGAATCTCGGAGCGGCTGCGCGGCGTGATCTGCAGATACGTGACGCCGCCGCGCCAGCGCGGATAATCGGCCAGGAACTGATCGAAGGCGCGCACGCGCAATCCAATGCCCTTGGAATAGTCGAGGCGGTCGACGCCGATGATCATGCGGCGATCGCCAAGGCTCGCGAGCACCTCGCGCGCGAAAGCCAGCCGCGCCGTGCGGCGCGCCAGCCGCTCGAACTCGACCGTCTCGACGCCGACCGGAAACACGCCGATCCTCATCGTGCGCGTGCCGGCAATGAAGGTGCGGCGGTTGCGGCTCGGCATCAGGCATTCGTTCGTCAGGTAACGCTCAAAGTTATCGGCATCGCCGTCGGTCTGGAACCCGACGAGATCGTAATGGCAGAGGCTCAGGATGGTGCGCTCGTGCTTGGGCAGCGCCGTGAGCAACTCCGGCGGCGGAAACGGGACGTGAAGGAAGAAGCCGATCTTGTTCTGATGGCCGCGCTCGCGCAGCGCCTTGGCCAGCGGCAACAAGTGATAATCGTGCACCCAAATGACGTCGTCGGGCCTGAGGAATTGATGGATCCCGTCGGCGAACAATTCATTGACGCGGATATAACCGGCAAGATCTCGGCTGGAGAATTCCGCAAGGTCGAGCCGATAGTGCAGGATCGGCCACATCATCCGGTTGGCGAAACCGTTGTAGTATTCCTGATAATCGGAGCGCGAAAGATCGGTGGTGATGTAGGTGACCCCGGCGTGGTCGACCCGATGCAGCGTCTCCTCGCCCTTGGCGACCGTGCGGCCGCTCCAGCCGAACCAGATGCCTTCGCCGCGTTTGAGGAACCCCCGCAACGCAACGGCAAGGCCGCCGGCCTGGGCATCGCGATCCCGGCTCGGCAGCGAGACGCGATTGGACACCACCACTATCCGCGCCAATAACGATCCTCCCAGCTACGCGACAATCGCATCGCGGTTAAGATCAGGCCCGCCATAGAATAAGTCTGCGGGAAATTCCCCCAGAGCGCCCCCGTTTGCGGATGAATGTCTTCGGACAGAAGACCGTATCGGTTGCGATGACGCAAGGCATCGAGGAACAGTTCGTGGGCCTCTTCGCGCCGGCCCAGCGCCCACCAGGCGTCGATCAACCAGAATCGGCAGATCAGGAACGCGGTTTCCGGCATTCCGAAATCGTCGCTATTGGCGTAGCGCATGACGTGCTTCTCGCGCAAAAGCTCACGCTCGACCGCCGCCACCGTCGAAATAAAGCGCGGATCCGAGACCTCGATCAAGCCCAATTCGGGCAACAGCAGAACGCTGGCGTCGACATGGTCCGTCCCCGGCGCGGCGCTGAACGCCTTGAGCTTCGGATTCCAAGCCTCATCCAGGATCGCGGTCTGGAGCTTGTCGGCGGCAGCGTTCCAATAATCAGCGCGATCCGTGAAATTGAGCCGGGCGGCTATGGCGCCGAGCCGGTTGAGGCCCGCCCAACACATCGCCGCCGAATGCGTGTGCACCTGGCGGCGGCCGCGAAACTCCCATAGCCCCGAATCCGGCTGCAGCGCCAGTTCGAGAGCTTTCTCGCCCAGCGTCTCGAGCAGCCGGAACAACGCCTCATCGCCCGGCCGTGGCAAGCGGTGATCGAAGAACATCGGCATGGCTGCAAGGATGATGCTGCCGTAGGTGTCGTTCTGGTCCTGCAACGCCGCGGCGTTGCCGATGCGCACCGGCCCGTCGCCGAGATAGCCTTGCAGATGCGGCGCAGTCCGCTCCTCCATCGGATCGGTGGGCACGATCGGATAAACCGGGCGCAGCGGTTCGTTATGGTTGGCCGCGATGCCGAGAATGAAGGAGATAAAATCCTCCATCGTCTGCGTCGCACCGATGCGGTTGAGCGCCTTGACGACGAAATAGGCGTCCCGCAGCCAGCAATAGCGATAGTCCCAGGTCCGCCCCGAGCCCGGCGCTTCGGGAATGGACGTGGTGTGCGCGGCGATGATGCCGCCGGTTTCCTCGAAATTGGACAGCTTGAGCGTGATCGCGGCGCGGATGATCGGTTCCTGCCAGTCGTAGGAGATCGAGAGCCGGCGCACCCAGTTCATCCAGTAATCGCGGGTGCGATCGCAGAACTCGCGGCAGAGCGTGGTGATCTCGCCCGGCACCGGCTCATCCGCGCCGAACACCATGCCAAGCGGCCGGTGCAGCACGAACGGCGCCTCGCGGTCGATATAGGACAGCGGCGCGTCAGTGGTGAGCCGCATCACGATGTTGCCGCCGGAATAGCGGATGTGGTTGCTGCCAAGCGAGCGCTGCGTGATCGGCTCGCCGTAGCTGTGCGCGGGGCGGACGCGGATCGTGATCCGCGGCAGGCCCGATATGGGTTCGATGATGCGGATCAGTTGCGGTGGACGAAACACACGCTCGTAATTGCGAAAGCGCGGCGCAAAGTCCGTGATCCGCACGGCGCCGCCCTGGCGATCGGTGAGGACAGTCGTGACGATCGCGGTGTTGCGCTGATACTCGGACTGGATTGACACCATGCCATCGAGCACGACATCGGAAAAACCCTTTTCTTCGTCGCCCGCAAGCAAACGGCAGAACACCGGGTTGCCGTCAAAGCGCGGATAACACCACCACACCAAGCGGCCACCCGGTTCGAGCAGCGCGGCTGTGCGGCCATTGCCGATGACGGCCAGGTCGAGTCCGTTGCCGCTCATGACAAAACGGCCAAACCCTCGGGCTGGCCCTCGGACAGCCGCTCGAGCCAGCGCCGCACATCGGCCGGTGCATTGAAATAATCTTCGATGCCCGGAAATTTGCGCCCGACCGACATGGCCTGGCCGTTGAAGTCCGACATCACGGCGAATGCGTCCTCGTCCGTCCTGTCGTCGCCGATAAAGATCGGCGCGCGGCCGGAGAACGGCGAATATGTCATCAGATCGCGCACGGCCGTCCCTTTGTTGAAGCCGGCAAACTTGATCTCCAGCACCGCTTTCCCGGCGAGGAGTTCGAACGAGTTGTTCGCCCAAGCGTCGAACGCTCGCTTGACCTCGTGAACAACACCAAGCCCCTGCTTGGGCGCCTGCCGATAATGCAACGCGAGCGAATAGCCCTTGTCTTCGACCACCACGCCAGAGTACCCGGCGGCAATGGCTTTCAGCCGCTGCTTGAACGCCGGATCGAGCGGCAACGCGCGCCCGTCCAGAATGGCACCGTCCGCGACGGGACGCATTTCGGCACCGTGCCCGCCAATCGCCGGCAGGCGCAACGGCGCGAAGAAAGCATCGAGTTCCGCGATCGGGCGGCCGCTCACCAGCGCCAGCGCACCCCCCACCCGCCCGCGAACCCGCGCCAGCGTTTGCGGCAGGGAACCCGGCACCTGGACCTGTTGTGGTGTGGGCGCGATATCGAGCAACGTGCCGTCAACATCAAGAAGAATGGCGAGGCGGCTCAAATCCCGGGAATCCAAAGGCACGAGAAATTTCCAGTCACGTCTGTTCATGAAGTTGGGGCCTCGCAGCGCGTGCGCAAGCCCTTCAGAGACTGACAAAACGTCGCCCGCAGGCACCCAATCTACGACAACATGCGAGCGAGGCAATTGGTTGCGCCCGGTCATTCATGGCAGCCACCCGCTTCCCGAGCGTCGCTCCGGGCCTCGATGCCCATGCACAGCCCTGGTCTTTCGATTTCCGATTCGAGCCCTGCCATATCGTGACGGAAATGCGGCGTAATGTGGAAATAAAAGGCTTTTTCTTTTCCCAAAAAACCGGAACATCACAGGTCACGCGGCGTTGGCCACCGATGTGCCAGGGCGGAGATTAAGGGGGTTACCGAATGCCGACAGTTCGCTACTTCATCGTTCGAGATCGGGACGAATGGCTGATCAAGTACGGCGAGGAACAATACGGCCCCTATAAGAGCCAGAACGAGGCCATGATTTTTGCTGTCGACGCGGCCCGCAAGCTCGGAGCCTACGGCGAGAGCGCGGAAGTGTGCCTGATGGGGGAAAACGGCCACTTCCGACCGGAATGGGTGTCCGGCCGCGACACCGTGCCACCAGGGGCCTGATCGGCTCGATTGATTCCAATTCAAATTGTCGTGGTGTCAGCCCAAAGAAAGCGGCGGCAGCTCGGAACGAAAAGGTCCCCGGCCGGTTGGGAGTATAGACGCGGTCACTCCGTGGTCGCGCCGGCGCCGGGCGGCATCCCCCCTCCCCCCGACAGAAGCCGTCCGGCGCACTAATTTTTTCTTCTTCAAAGCCGATCGGACAATGCCTGCTGACGGGGCGCGCGGTTCGCGACGTCGCAAACCCACGCATCTTTTGCAAACCATTCATGCTCCCGGCCGCAGACCGGACACTGCACCCGCGCGAAGAACACGGGGGCACGTTGGAAATCCGAAGACCCCATCTCGATGCCGGTTGGGATGTCGTGCCCGGTGCGCGGACAGCGAATCATGATGACACCCATCGCACTCTCCCTGTTGGAGATAGATTCGATTGACGGGCGTCATAGCGCTGCTCTGCGAATTTAGTTTGACACTTCGGCGTCCGCTCTGCGGCAACTGTGTCAATCCGTGTGCGGAAGCCATCGCGGCAATTCGCCGCCCGCGCATGTCCCCACGCTTCATCCGCCGTGCAAGTCCTCGACCGGCGGAACCTTCCCACCGGCGGCGGGTTGGAGCGTCGGAATGTAATCACAGAGCCCGACAGGGGCGTTGGACCATCGAGGAAGCCAAGGATCATCAAATGTCACTTGGAACGATCTTACTCATCATTCTTATTGTGCTGCTGATCGGTGCATTTCCGTCCTGGCCATACAGCAGCGGCTGGGGCTACTACCCCGCCGGCGGTGTCGGCACGATCCTGATCATCGTTTTGATCTTGCTGCTGCTCGGACGAATCTAGCGCGCTCCCGGCACGGCAGCACACCACGGAAACTCTTTCGCGGAACCAAAATGAGAAATCCGAATTGACTGTACCGACCGGCCGCCATTCCCCCTCCCCTCGTGCTCGGCCGGCGCTATCGGGCGTAGCCAACTTCGGTCGGCTACGCCCGTAAGCATTTTGAACGACATCTCATGCGGCGATCGCGGAGATGTGGCCGTGATGGATTCCGCGCCGCAGCACACGCGCCGCCACAGGGGAACTTGTTCCCCAGACAAGCGTTGGAGCGGCGAGTTCGCGGCATCGAACAGCCGCAGGGAGCAGAGGAATATCATGGCCCGTAGAAACGGTAACACCGTCACTGGCGATATCGCCGAGATCGAGCACGAGATCGGTCAATTGATGCGCGACATCGAGACGCGCGTCAGCCGGCTCAACGCCATGACCCGCCGTGGCGCAGCACAAGCCGCAAACGGCGCAAGCGAATTCGTTTCCGACACGATCTCGGATGCCGCGGACAAGGTTCGCAACGGCGCAGGCGCCATGTCCGACGAGGCCGCCCGCATGAGCGGCGACGCCATCCGCAGGATCGAGGAGGAAGTCGGCCAACGCCCGCTGCTGACACTGGCGATCGCAGCGGGGATCGGCTTCCTCGCAGGGATGGCTGGCCGTCGCCACTGAAGGGAACGGCCAATGGCTTTGCAAGATACTGTTACGCACGCCGTCCGCGGCTTTGCCGACCGGCTTCGCCGAGACGCCATTGCCTATGCGGTCTGCGCGATATGTGCGCTCGCCGCGCTGATCCTTGCCACGTGCGCGGCCGTCACCGCGCTGATCCCCGCAGTCGGCATCATCTACGCACAGTTGATCG
>JAFKKQ010000283.1 GCA_017304505.1 Hyphomicrobiales bacterium
GGCCTGCCGGTGGTGTTCCTGCCGCGCCACGACAAGGGCCATCGGCTGTCGCCCTCCGACATCAACTATCGGGCCAACATCGATGTGCTCAAGCGTGCCGGTGTCACCGACCTGGTGTCGCTTTCGGCCTGCGGTTCATACAAGGAGGAATTGCCGCCCGGCACCTTCGTCCTGGTCGATCAGTTCGTCGACCGCACCCACAAGCGGGACAGCTCGTTTTTCGGCAAGGGACTGGTGGCGCATGTCTCGATGGCGCATCCGGTGTCGCCGCGGCTTCGCATCCACATCGCCAACGCGGCGATGGCCGAAGGCATCGCGGTGGTGCGTGACGGCACCTACGTCTGTATGGAGGGCCCGCAGTTCTCCACGCTGGCGGAGAGCCTGACCTACAAGCAACTCGGCTATTCGGTGATCGGCATGACCAACATGCCGGAGGCCAAGCTCGCCCGCGAAGCCGAGCTTTGCTACGCCACGGTGGCGATGGTGACCGATTTCGACTGCTGGCACCCCGACCATGACGCCGTCACGGTGCAGGACATCATCAAGGTGCTCAACGCCAACGCCGAGAAGGCCAAGCAACTGGTGGGCCGGCTCGCGCGCGACTTCCCGCGGGAGCATGAACCGTGCCCGATCGGCTCCGACCGCGCGCTCGACACTGCGCTGATCACCGCGCCTGAGGCGCGCGACCCGGCGCTGCTGAAGAAACTCGACGCGGTCGCGGGCCGGGTGCTGCGCGGGCGCTGACGTCACATCCAGCGGCGGATGACGAAGCTCGGGTTGCCGCCAAGCGTTGCCGCGATCGCGGCCGCCAGGACGGTCACGATCAGGCTGACGATGATGGCCGCCGGGATCGCGGCCAGTCCGGCATTGATGAAGAACAGCATCAGGCGGAAGAAAGGGATGCGCAGGTCGGTCACGATCACGGGGGTCTGTCCGTTCATGGCGGGGAGTCTCCGGTTGCGTCTGAAGCCATGCTTCGCCAGAGTGGACCGGCCTGCAAGGCCATAGGCAAGCCCCCGAAATTAAAGTCTACGCGAGACCTTCATGACCCCGTCTGCATTTGAATTATTCGATCTGCGATCCACGATTCGCAGCATCCCGAACTATCCCAAGCCGGGGATCGTCTTTCGCGACATCACCACGCTGCTTGGCAATGCGCGTGCGTTCCGCCGCGCCGTCGATGAACTGGTGCAGCCGTGGGCGGGTTCGAAGATCGACTAGGTCGCCGGCATGGAGGCGCGAGGCTTCATCCTCGGCGGTGCGGTGGCGCACCAGGTCTCGGCCGGCTTCGTGCCGATCCGCAAGAAGGGCAAGCTGCCGCACAAGCGGGTCAGCATCGCCTATTCGCTGGAATACGGCCTCGACGAGATGGAGATGCACGAGGACGCGGTGGAGAAGGGCGAGCAGGTCATCCTGGTTGACGATCTGATCGCCACCGGAGGTACCGCGGAAGGCGCGGTCAAGCTGCTCAAGCAGCAGGGTGCCGACGTGCTCGCCGCCTGCTTCATCATCGATCTGCCCGACCTCGGCGGCGCCGACAAGATCCGCGCTCTCGGCGTGCCGGTGCGCACGCTGATGGCGTTCGACGGCCATTGAGGAGCGGCGAGGAGCTTCTCGCGCCGTCAGCTATTACGATGCGGACCCCAAGGGCCAACAGGTGGGCCGGCAGGGGGAGCCGCCGGAGGTTGCGTCGGTCCCCACGGACCCTGGCCTGAACCGGGTGGCGCTGGAGGCGAAGACGCATCGCCGATCGACACGGGCGGTTCGGACGGCAGGAACGGCTTGCCGGACGAAGGTTCTGGCGCTCCCCACGGCCCGTTCTCGGTCTCTCCCTGAGGTTCGCCCGGTTCGGGCAGGCTGAGCGGGCCCGGATCATGCCCGCCGGCGTATTGCACCAGGGCGGCGATCCGGCTTTCGATCGGCGGGTGTGTTGCGAACAGATCGGCAAAGCCCTGGCGCGGATTGTCGACGCACATTTCCATGACGGCAGAGGGTGAGCCCTCAAGCTCGCCGCGATTCTCGATCTTGCGCAGCGCCGAGATCATGGCGTCGGGGTCCTTGGTCAATTCCACCGAGCCTGCATCCGCCAGCTATTCGCGCCGCCGCGATAGCGCGAAGCGGATCACGACGGAAAGCAGCCACGCCACCGCGATCAGCGCCACCGCGATCAGGATTGCGATGCCTGCGCCGCCCCGGCCGCGGTCGCCGGAGGAGCGCCTGCCGCCCCATCGCAAGCCGCCCTGGAACAGCATGCGGAACACCAACTCGGCGAAGAATCCGATGACGCCGGCGATGATGACCGCGATCACCAGCATGCGGACGTCGCCGTTGCGGATGTGTGTCAGCTCGTGGCCGAGCACGGCCTCGGCCAGAACGTGCGCCGCGTCGTGGCGGATCAGTTCCAGCGCGCGCGGG
>JAFKKQ010000284.1 GCA_017304505.1 Hyphomicrobiales bacterium
GCTAAATGTCGAAAGCCGAACTCGAATACCTCCCGACCAGCGAACTTCGTCCCTGGCGTCGTAACGCACGAACCCATTCGCGAAAACAGGTTCGGCAGATCGCCGATAGTATCCGCAGGTTCGGCTTTACCAATCCGGTACTGGTTGATCGCGAAAACAGTATTCTTGCCGGCCACGGACGGGTTGCTGCTGCCGAACTGCTCGCAATGAGCGAGGTGCCGTGCATAAGAATCGAATCGATGACGGCGGCAGAAAAGCAGGCCTACGTCATTGCCGACAACAAGCTGGCGCTGAACGCCGGCTGGGACGAAGACATTCTGGGCGAAGAGCTGAAAGCATTGAGCGAACTCGACCTGGACTTCGACCTCAGCCTGACCGGCTTTGCGATGGCGGAAATCGACGACCTGATCGATGGCTTGAAACCGGAAGAGGCTGGCGACCCCGCCGACGACCGATTGCCCACGGAGGCGCCGCTTCGCTGTCGTCAAGGCGACATCTGGCAGTTGGGGCCCCATCGTTTGATCTGTGGGGATGCGCGCAATCCCGAAACCGTCGCGGCGCTCATGGGCAACGAGCAGGCGCAAATGGCGTTTACCGATCCGCCCTACAATGTTCGGATCGACGGCAACGTCGGTGGCCTCGGTTCCATTCGCCATCGCGAATTCGCGATGGCCTCAGGCGAGATGTCCAAATCCGAGTTTACCGAATTCCTGAAAGCGAGCTTCGGCAATCTCGTTCGTCACTCCAGCGACGGCTCGATCCATTACATTTGCATGGATTGGCGGCACATGCACGAGATGCTGGAGGCTGGAGACGGCATCTACACCGAACTCAAGAACTTGATCGTGTGGGCGAAGGACAATGGTGGAATGGGTACGTTCTACCGGTCGAGACACGAGCTGATATTTGCCTTCAAGAACGGTACAGCATCACACCAGAATCATTTCGAGCTGGGTCAACACGGTCGCTACCGCACCAATGTGTGGGAGTATCGGGGCATCAACACCATGAAAGTTGGGCGGCTCGACGAACTGGCGCTGCATCCGACGGTCAAACCCGTCGCGATGATCGCGGACGCGATTAAGGATGTCTCGTCGCGCGGCGCCGCCGTGCTTGATTTATTTGGAGGTAGCGGGTCAACCCTTATTGCGGCTCACAAAACCGGACGTCGCGCCCGGCTCTGCGAATACGATCCGACCTATTGTGATCGTATCATCCAGCGTTGGGAGACCTATGCCAACGACGAAGCCGAACAGGTAGCTTGCGGGGTCCAGCCGGGCCGCAGCCGGCGGGTGGCCACATGACCCACCCGGACAAGCCATTCGCCCAACGAAACCTGCCTGCGAAGCAGGTGGACTACGACGTCGGCTACGGCAAGCCTCCCCTTACGACAAGGTTCCGGCGTGGGCAATCCGGCAACCCTTCTGGCCGCCGAAAAGGCTCGATCAAGAAGAGGCCCGCCCTGCCTGCTCTCAATGACGAACGCCTTAAGACCATTATCCTGGAGGAAGCTTACCGTTCGATCAGCATCAACGACCCGAACGGTCAGATCGATATCCCGATTGCCCAGGCCGTCGTGCGCTCACTCGCCGTCAACGCGGCGAAAGGCAATCAGCGGGCTCAGCGGCTGTTCACGGAATTATTGACGTCGGTCGAACGCGACAACAAAAAGCTACACGATGAATGGTTGCAGACGGCGATCAATTACAAAGTTGAATGGGATGAAGAGCTCGCTCGCCGCACGAAGCTTGGCATCGTTGCGCCAGCTCCGATTCCTCATCCTGACGACATCACCATCGATATGAAGATCGGCTCGGTCCGCATCAAAGGGCCGATGACCAAAGAAGATAAAGTAAGATGGGATCAGCTGCGTTCGCTCAAGGCGTCGATAAAGACTGATATAGACGAACTCCGCTGTTTGCTTGCAGAACAACCGACGGAGCGGGAAGGGATCGAGGCCGAGATTCAACATTCCGAACGTATTTTCCAAATGATATCAGCCATGATCGAAGATTGATCAGTTTCCCTGCCGCCCTGGCTTCCTCCCAAGATCGTAGTAGCGGCGGAATTGGTCGGTCTCGTCGGGCGTACGTCGGTAAGCGGCCGACCCAAAGTCCCTGCTGTCCAATCGCCGGAAGCCGGGCTGGAACGACCCTGTGGCCGGCGTACTCCACGCAAGCGCCGAATGCGAGGATGGCGCAGACGATATAAGTGCCGGGCTCAAAAGCTCGCGCCCTTCATCGGCATCGGCTGTCCGGGCATCATCACCAAGGAAGGCGCAATCGATCGCGGCGCGCGGAACCTGCCGGGCAATGGGAGTTCAGCAAGTTTCACCTGCCGGCCGCTATTCATGAGCTTCTTCCCCGGATCGGCGAGGACGATACGGCCATCGTGATGCATAACGACGCCGTGGT
>JAFKKQ010000285.1:0-1211 GCA_017304505.1 Hyphomicrobiales bacterium
GACCCCGCGCCGATGTCCCTCACCCCGTGGCAATCCGCGCGCCGCGGCCCAGCGGCCGTTACCATCCATGATGATGGCGACATGCCGCGGCGTTTCACACGGAGATAAAGGGGCCTGGTTCATGGGTGCGATGAAACGGGTCAGACCGTCATGATCTCCTTTTCCTTGGTCGCCACCATCTGGTCGACGTCGGCGATCGCCTGATCGGTCACCTTCTGGACCTCGGCTTCCAGACGCTTCTGATCGTCCTGGCCGATCTGGTGATCCTTTTCCATCTTCTTCAAGGCATCCAAGCCGTCGCGCCGGACGTGGCGGACCGAAACCTTCGCCGTCTCGGCGTACTTATGCGCCACCTTTACGAGTTCTTTGCGACGGTCTTCGTTGAGTTCCGGAATGCGCAGATGGATCACCTGCCCTTCGCTCGACGGCGTCAAGCCGAGATTGGCCGCCATGATGGCCTTCTCCACCGCGTTCACCATCGAACGATCCCATACCTGGACGCTGATCATGCGCGGCTGCGGCACGTTGACGGTCGCGACCTGATTAAGCGGCATCGTCTGGCCGTAAGCCTCGACCTGAATCGGATCGAGCAGATGTGCCGAAGCGCGCCCAGTGCGCAAACCGCTCAGTTCCTGCTTGAGCGAAGCGATCGCGCCCTGCATGCGCCGTTTAAGCTCGCCAACATCATAATCCGCGGATGCCATGAGTTTCTCCCGCAAGTCCTTGCCGACAACGGCATTTGAGCGCGCGCGTCTGCCTACCGATCCGGGCGCCATCTTGCAGGCGCGCTCCGCCTATCCGCCAACGATGGTCGCACGGCCCTTGCCGCGCAGGACCGCTTCGATCGCCCCCGGGACTCGGATTGAGAATACGATGATAGGCATACTGTTTTCGCGGGCAAGCGCGAAGGCGGTTGCGTCCAGCACCTTAAGGTCGCGGTCGAACGCCTCCTTGAGGGAAAGGCGGTCGTAGCGCTTGGCCTTCGGGTCTTTTTTCGGGTCGGCGCTGTAGACCCCATCGACGTCGGTCGCCTTGAGCACGGCATCGCATTCCATCTCGGCGGCCCGCAGCACCGCCGTGGTGTCTGTGGTGAAGAACGGATTGCCGGTGCCGCCGGCGAACACGACCACCCGGCCCTCGTCGAAATGCCGCAAGGCTCGCGCGCGTTCATAAGTTACACAAACCTGCGGCATGGCGAGCGCGGACATGGT
>JAFKKQ010000285.1:1241-3644 GCA_017304505.1 Hyphomicrobiales bacterium
GCCGTCGGCCGCGACAGGCTTTTGCCGGACATCTTGACGCCGCGCAGGATGTTACCGCCGCCCACCACGACGCCGACGGTGACGCCGCGCTTGCGCGCCGCGATCAAGTCCTTGGCAATGCGGTCGACGGTCGGCTGATGGATGCCGAAGCCTTCGGGACCCGACAACGCTTCGCCGGAAACCTTGACGATCACGCGGCGGTAGGCGGGTCTGGCCATCCTTTCCCTCCCCCTGCCGGCGGCGCCGTCAGCTTTGACCGGCGGCGGCGGCAACTTCGGCTGCGAAGTCGGATTCCTGCTTTTCGATGCCTTCGCCGAGGCCATAGCGGACGAAGCCGGTGACCTTGATCGGGGCACCGACTTTACCTTCGGCCTCCTTCACCGCCTGAGCGACACTTTTCTTGTCGTCGAAGATGAACGGCTGATCCAGCAGGCAAACCTCTTTGTAATAAGTCTTGATGCCGGACTCGACGATCTTCTCAATCATCGCAGCAGGCTTGCCTTGCGCCTTGAATTTTTCGGCGAGCACGTCCTTCTCCCGCTGCACGATAGCGCTGTCGAGACCGGCGGCATCGACGGCGAGCGGATTGGACGACGCGACATGCATCGCGATCTGCCGTCCGAGCGCGGCCAGTTCGTCGGCGTTGCCGGACGATTCCAGCCCGACAAGAACACCGATCTTGCCGAGACCGTCGGTCACCGAATTGTGGACGTAGCTTCCAACCGCGCCCGCGCCAACCGTGAGTTCGGCGGCACGTCGCAACGTCATGTTCTCGCCGACCTTGGCGATGGTTTCGGAAATGCTTTCGGCAATGGTCGCGCTGCCCGCCTTCGCTGCCTTGATCTTCTCGACATCGGGGCCGACGTCGAGCGCAACGTTGGCGATCATTTTCACCAAGCCCTGGAACATATCGTTGCGGGCGACAAAGTCGGTTTCGGAATTGACCTCGACCACCACACCCTTGGTGCCCTTGACCGTAACGCCGATCAGGCCCTCGGCCGCGACCCGGCCGGACTTCTTGGCCGCCTTGGAAAGCCCCTTCTTGCGCAGCCAATCGACCGCCGCTTCGACGTTGCCCTGGGACTCTCCCAGAGCCGCCTTGCAATCCATCATCCCCGCGCCGGTCATCTCGCGCAGGTCCTTGACCATTTGTGCCGTGATTTGAGCCATTGTTCGCTTCCGTTGCGGACGAAGGAGGCGCGCGGATTGTCGAAGCCCGCGCCGCCGGTTATTCGGCCGTCAGTTCTTTCGCCTTGGCGACCCAACCCTGGACGCGGCCGGGCAGGCCCACTTCTTCGCCGACATTGTGGGCGGCTTCAGGGCTGAGCTCGGCAATCTGGGAGTAGTGGAAGATGCCGATGTCGTTGAGCTTCTTCTCGATGGCCGGCGACACGCCGGTGAGCTTCTTGAGATCGTCGGCCACGCCGCGCGGGCCCGGCAACGGCTCGAAACCGAGACCCTTTTCCTCGGTCTTCGGCAGATCCTCCGCGATCGGCTCGGCCGCGGCCCCAATGTCAACGCCCATCCCGCCCTGCGCGCGGGAAATGCCGTCGATCGCGGCGCGTGCGATCAGATCGCAGTAGAGCGAGATGGCCCTGCTGGCGTCGTCATTGCCGGGGACCACGTAGGTGATGCCGTCGGGATCGCAGTTGGTATCGACCACGGCCGCGTCCGGCACGCCAAGACGGCGCGCTTCCTTGATCGCGATGTCCTCCTTGTTGGTGTCGATCACAAACAGGAGGTCCGGCAGCCCGCCCATGTCCTTGATGCCGCCGAGCGAGCGGTCGAGCTTGTCGCGCTCGCGCGTCAGGTCGAGGCGCTCCTTCTTGGTGTAGCCCTGCGCCTCGTTGGAGGCGAGCATCTCCTCAAGCTTGCGCAGCCGCGAGATCGAACCGGAGATGGTTTTCCAGTTGGTCAGCGTGCCGCCGAGCCAGCGCGAGTTGACGTAATACTGGGCGCAGCGCTTGGCGGCTTCGGCGACAGGGTCCTGCGCCTGGCGCTTGGTGCCGACGAACAGGATGCGGCCGCCCTTGGCGACGGTGTCGCTCACAGCTTCCAGGGCCTTGTGCAGCATCGGCACGCTCTGGGCGAGATCGACGATATGAATGTTGTTGCGGGTGCCGAAGATGTATTGCCCCATCTTCGGGTTCCAACGATGGGCCTGATGGCCGAAGTGGACGCCAGCTTCCAAAAGCTGACGCATGCTGTAGTCGGGCAGCGACATGATCATTCTCCGGTTGTTCCGCCGCGGACGTTGTGAGCCCAGGACACAAGCAAAGCTTGCGGTCTGGACCACCGGACGGCCCGAAGGCCACGATCCGCGTGTGAGATGGCCTGCATATAGCGGCAGGCCGCTATCGACGCAAGAAACAAACGGAATCCGCCGAATTTGGGTCTTCAGAG
>JAFKKQ010000286.1 GCA_017304505.1 Hyphomicrobiales bacterium
GGCGAATATGTCTCGAATTCGCAGCAAGGGCACCAAGCCGGAGGTGGAGGTTCGCCGAAAGCTTCACGCGGCTGGCCTGCGGTTTCGTCTACATCGCAGAGACTTGCCAGGCTGCCCCGATCTAGTGCTCGCTCGGTTTCGAACGGCCCTGTTTGTTCACGGATGCTTTTGGCATGGGCATGGCTGCGGGCGAGCCCATCAGCCGAAGACCAACGGGGAATATTGGTCAGCAAAGATCGCCCGCAACATGGCCCGCGACCACGAAGTTCGGCAGCAACTCGCGGATCTCGGATGGCAAGTTGAGGTTGTCTGGGAATGCGCTGTCGCAGACGGCACCGCAAGCGTGATGAACAGGCTGCGGGCGAACGCAGACTCTTGAACATTCGTTCGAGTGTCGGTAGATTGCGGCTATGGTCGAGAAACCAACCACGATTGACCTGTTCTGCGGGGCCGGAGGCATCACGGAAGGGTTTCGCGAGGCCGGATTTCAATGTCTGTTCGCGAACGACATGAACGAGCACGCGATGGCGACGTTCTACGCGAACCATCCTTCCGCAATGGTTGCGCTCGCGTCGGTCGAAGATCTCGAACCGGACCTCATCCGCCAGCGCCTCGGCTTGAGGCTTGGTGACCTTGACTGCCTCGTCGGAGGTCCTCCCTGTCAGGGTTTCAGCATCAACGCTCCTGACCGGTTCCTCGACGACCCGCGCAACAGCATGTTCCGTCACTACGTCCGCTTCGTCGACGAGTTCCAACCAAAGACGCTTCTCATCGAGAACGTCCCAGGCATGCTTTCCTTGGCGGGAGGACTCGTTGCGAAGCAAATCCTGCGTGAGTTGGTTCGGCGCGGGTACGCAGTGAGCTACCGGATCCTGTTCGCGGCCCATTATGGCGTACCGCAGGAGCGCTGGCGCCTGATCATCTTGGGCTCCAGGCTTGGGTGCGAGATACAACATCCCTCTCCAATCACGTACGCCACAGCCCGTGCCAACTTCACGGGCGGTCGTAGCCTCATCTACAAGCTTCATCCAACCGATTGTGGACGGCTTCCCTCAGCGCCAAACGTCAAGCAAGCGATCGGTGATCTGCCAGGGATAGGCCCGGGTGGCGGTGCGGAACGAATGGATTACGATCGTGCGCCTGCGTCTGCCTATGCATGTGCGGCACGAGCCGGATCGGAAGCCGTGTTCAACCATGTGGCGCCGCGTATTGCCTCGGTCAATCTGGAGCGTCTTCGTTATATCAAACCGGGTGGTAGCTGGCGGGATATCCCGCATGACCTATTGCCCTCGGGCATGCAGCGGGCGCGCCGCAGTGACCATACACGGCGATACGGCCGACTCCATCCCGATGGCCTCTCTGGGACGGTGATGACTAAGATAGACCCACATTGGGGTCCCGCGTTCCACTTTGAACAGGATCGGACGTTGACTGTGCGCGAGGCCGCACGCCTGCAGTCATTTCCCGATCGATACCGGTTCCTCGGGCCACGCGGTGCACAGTACGAGCAAGTCGGCAATGCCGTGCCAGTACTCATGGCTAAGGCTATCGCTGGCTCAATCCGCGGAGCGTTGTCCTCTCAATATCAGACATCGGATGCGGCGGCAGGCTAGTGGGACTGATCATCGACGAGTGGTTTGGCTACGACGTTGCGGACACATCGCCAGAGGCGTTGAGTGGGCAATCACATTCCCTTTGCCCGTTTATAGACGCGACCTGCACCAAAGGGCCGTCTGCTTCTCCTACTGGAGCATGCTCGGCTCACCAGACAAGAGGTAATACGTTAGCCATCTGCCCGAACCGCCTCTATGATGCTGGGTATCGAGTCCTGTCCAATGTAGCACGGGAAGCCTTTGGTACGTCCGCAACGGTCATTCATCCCGATGAGTTCCATGCGACAGTTCATGATGGAACCAAAGTGGTCGCCTTCGGGAAGGGTTATGGGCGTGAGCTAAGGCTTCCGAGCCGTGACGGCGTAGGATCTTACTACGTTGACTGGATTTTAGCAAGGATTTCAGGCAGTGCCCAGTTGGCAGAATTTGTGGCAGTCGAAGTGCAGACCATCGATACTACAAATAGCTACAGTGAGACAATTAAGCAGCTCAGGCTTGGGAATAGAGAGCCTGTAAGAAACGATGTTGGGTTGAACTGGGAGAATGTCAGCAAGCGCATTTTGCCCCAGCTCATCTACAAGGGCCACGTGCTGAGGCATGAAAAACTCTGTCATAAGGGGCTGTTCTTCATCTGTCCGGAACAAGTCTACAGTCGTATTCTGACTCGTCTAGGGGGCGGGTTAACGGAATACTATCACCAACCCGGTGCGATCACATTTCATCCTTATGCTCTCGATGGGCCCAACGGAACTCGTCGCCAACTAGCTCAGCGCCAGAGTTTCACTACGAC
>JAFKKQ010000287.1 GCA_017304505.1 Hyphomicrobiales bacterium
AAGCGGCAACCGCAGCCTTCGGATCACGGCTCGCCTGTTCCGCGGCCTCGCGGAATTTGGCGAGCATCCGGTAGCTCGCCGTCCCGTCGGTGGCGAGCTTGCCGAAAGCCTCCTCGGCCTCCTTGGTCTTGCCCTGGCTCGCCAGCGCCACCGCAGTCTCGAACTTCGCCCCCGCCGCGGCCGCCTTCTCGTTCTGCTGCCATTCATAAATCCGCCAGCCGGCGACCGCGACCACCAGCACAACGCACGCGGCAATCAGCAGATTGCCGTAGCGCTCCCACAGTTTCATGAACTGTTCGCGGCGGACTTCCTCGTCGATTTCGCGGAAGATATCGGACACTGAATATTCCCCTCAGCCTGCCGGCGCTTGCGCTCCCGGTCCGCGCTTTCGGGCCGGGAAACCGTCGGCCCGCCGCCCGGAACGCGCTCATGTCATAAAGGAGAGTGTGTTCCGACGCAAAACCGGTTCCCCGGCTGCATCGGGAGCCCGCCGCGCAACCGCTTCCACGGGCGGATAAAATAGTGATGTGGCAACGGCAAGGCAGAACCTGCGGCGCTTATGCCGGCAAAGCTTCCCACGACAAGACTTTGCGGGATTAAGACTTGCCGGGATTAAGACTGCCGGCCAGGACAGCACTGGCAACCAGGGCAGGACAACACTTGCCGGCCAGAATAACGCTTGCCAGCGGCGATTTGCCTCCGCCGACTACTTCTTTTTCATGCTGTAGACGTGCTCGTTGCCCGGAAACGCGCGGGCGCGGACGTCGTTCGCGTAACCTGCCACCGCAGCTTCGATGCCGGGCCCGAGATCGCCGTAACGCTTGACGAATCTGGGCACCCGGGGTGTCAGCCCCAACATGTCCTCCAGCACCAGGATCTGGCCGTCGCAGGCGGCGCTGGCGCCGATACCGATGGTCGGAATCGCCACCTGCTCGGTGATGCGGCGGGCGAGCGGCTCGGCGACCGCCTCGACGACGAGGGAGAACGCGCCGGCTTCGGCCACGGCGCGCGCATCGTCCTCAATCGGCTCCCAGTCCTTTTCCTCCCGCCCCTGCGCGCGGAACGAACCGATGGTGTTGATTGACTGCGGCGTAAGCCCGATGTGCCCCATCACCGGCACGCCGCGCTCGGTCAGGAAACGCACCGTCTCGGCAAGCCTGCGCCCGCCTTCCATCTTGATCGCGCCGCAGCCGGTTTCTTTCATCACCCGCGCCGCGTTCATGAAGGCCTGCTCCTTGGAAGCCTCGTAAGAGCCGAACGGCATATCCACAACGACCAGCGCCCGGCTCGAGCCGCGCATCACCGCGAGGCCCTGCAGGATCATCATGTCGAGCGTCACCGGCACCGTGGTTTCCAGGCCGTGCATGACCATGCCGAGCGAATCGCCGACCAGGATCACATCGCAATACCGATCGACCAGGCGCGCCGTATGGGCATGATACGACGTCAGGGACACGATCGGATCGCCGCCCTTGCGGGCCCGAATATCCGGAGCGGTGAAGCGCTTGATCTGCTCTTGAACCGACATGATTTTACTCGCGGGCAATGGACATCCACGGGCGGTAGGGCATGTTAGCACAACGCGCAAGCGCCTCTGGCGCATAGCTCCGATTTCGGTTGAAGCCCCACCGGGATTGCACGGACACGGCAACCCAATTTCCGCCGCAAGAATGCGTAGAGAGGCACCATGAGGATGAGATTTGCCCCCCTGCTGCTGCCCCTCCTGCTCGCGATGGCGTGGCCCGCCGCGGCACAGGACTGGCCAGCCAAGCCCGTCAGAATCGTCGTGCCGTTCGGCGCCGGCTCCACCCCGGACGTGGTGGCGCGTTTGATCGCGGACCACCTGCAGGCCAAGCTCGGTCAGCCCTTCATCATCGACAACAAGCCCGGCGCGAGCGGCAACATCGGCACCGACGCCGTGGCCAAGGCTGCGCCCGACGGCGCCACCATCGGCATCAGCATCGGTGGCCCGCTCGCCATCAACACGCTGCTGTTCTCGAAACTGCCCTACGATCCGCGCACCGACATTGCGCCCATCACCCAACTGGTGACCCAACCGAGCGCGCTTGCGGTGAATACGGGCCTGAAGATTAACAGCGTGAGCGAGCTTGTCGCGCTGCTGAAGCGGGAGCCAGGCCGGTACAACTTCGGATCGATCGGAAACGGCTCGCTGTCGCACCTCGCTATGGAGGCCATCGCGCTCAAGAGCGGAACGCAAATCGTGCACGTGGCCTACCCGTCCTCGCCCGCAGCGATGACAGCGATCATGCGGGGCGACGTGCAAATGGGGTGCCTGCCTGCCATCGCGGTCACGCCGCATGCCGCGGCCGGGGCGGTCAAAATCCTGGCGGTCTCGACGGCGAAGCGTTCGCCTTATTTGCCGGCCGTTCCGACGCTGAAAGACATGATCGCGCCGGCGCATACGCCCGAAGCCATCATTGCGAAAATTCGCCACGAGGTGGTAGAAGCACTTCAAACAGGGGCGGTCCGCGACAAACTTGCCGCGCAATTAATGGAGCCGATCGGCAACAGTCCGGCCGAATTCAGGGCGCGTATCGACGGCGAAATCGCCCGGTGGGCGCCGGTTATCGAGGCCGCCGGCATCAAGGTTAATTGACGGCCGCGCGGGTTGGCGGGTAGCGTTGGGAGTGGTGCAATGAGCACGGATCCATATCCCGAGGTCGGTGTGGACGAGTCCGGTATCCCGCCTGCTCAGAGCGCGCGAAGCTCTGAGTGGCCGAAGAAAATCCGTACCCTGACCGCGACGGAACTCGATCGCCTGACCATTGATGGCGACGGCCGCTTCTATTGGGATGGCCGGCTGGTCAATTACGAACCCCCTGAGCAGAGGCCCGCCGACAGCGGCAACTCCAATTCCGACGCACGCGACCAGTCGGCGATGGAGATCATCGACCGCGCGGTCTACGAACTCGGCGAACACCGGACGCCGGAACCGATCGAAGGCGCCGAACCGCAACAGGCCGCCGAGGCTCCTGCCATCCATCATGACGACCACGGCGGGCACGATACCCAAGGTGCCCCCCAACAGAGCGCCCACGATACGCGCGACCCGCTTGACCTCGATATGACCCGGCCGGTGCCGCACCACGACGCAACGACGGCAGAGGCGGTTGATCCCCCCGCCGTGGCTTATGCCGTGCCTGCGAGCAGCCGCATGCGCCTGAAGTTATCGCGGTGGCAGTCGCTCGGCGCGATCCTGGCGGTGCTGGGCATCGTGATCGGGGCATTGGGCATGGCAGCCTACGGGTTCGTCGCCGCGCACGAATGGAGCTGCCGGGCCGGCCTGATCCAGAGCCATTGCCCAGCCCCGCCGGACGCGCAAACGCCGCATCGTTCCGATATCCCGGCTTAGAACTCTCCAATCCTCAGAAGTCGCCGCCGGTAAGATTGACATGGCGAGGCTGCACATTTGGAGAAACGGCCTCGTTCTCCCGTTCCGCGGCATGATACGCTCAAGCCCAGCCGCCCTGCTCCATGCGGCGTAAACGGGAGCGACACTGCCATGCTGATGACGACAAAAGTTGCACTTTTCGCAGCCGCCGCCGTGACAATGAGCGCAATCAGCGGGCCGATGGTTCAGGCTCGCGCGCAATCCGATCAGACCGCGGTCACGGACTTTTCCGCTCAGGAAAGAAGGAAGCCTGCATCGGCCCCCCGTGCCGCGCCGCGTCCTGCACCACGGGCCGCACCACGAGCCGCACCACGCATGGGCGGCGCGGGTCATGTCGGCCCCCGATCGGGCCCGCCAAGAACCACGGGCCCAAGGGTCGGCAATCCAAGAGTTGGCACTCCAAGCGTGATGGGCAGCCCGCGGATCAACCAGCGCAGCACCGTGCAGCAGAGAACCATCCAGCCCAACGTAATGCAGCGCGGCACGGTGCAAAGGAACGCGATCCAGCGTAACGTCCGGCCAAACGTCGGCGTTCGCAACAACGCCCGGATTATCAGCGGCGCCCGGATGCGCAGCATGCCGGTCGGCCGCGCCGGCCACGCCATGATCCGCGGCAGGAATTTCTCGGTGTGGCGGGGCGGCGGATACCGCGTGCGTCACGGCAACAGTTGGCGGACCTTTGTGGCGCTCAGCACGCTTGGCGCACTCACCATCGGGGCGGCGTCTTATTATCCCTACGCGTACCTCGATGCGCCGCAGCCCTATTGCGAAGGGCTGACCGAGGACGGTTGCGAACTCCACTGGCAGGATGTCGAAACGATCGAGGGCGACATCGTCGGACAGTGCGTCAGCTATTGCCCCTGGCAGTAATCTCACCGCGGCGCACGTGAAACATCGGACGAGACGGACGCACCCGACCGTCTCGTCCGGCTTTGTTCCTGACGATGAGCCTGGCCGGGCTTTTTCCTACACCACCGGCGAACGGCCGCCGTCGACGTTGGTCGCGGTGCCGGTGATGTAGCTGCCGGCGTCGGAGGCCAGGAAGCACGCAAGGTTGGCGAACTCCTCCGCTTTGCCGGCGCGGCCGAGCGGGATG
>JAFKKQ010000267.1 GCA_017304505.1 Hyphomicrobiales bacterium
CAGACACACCGGTAATTCGCGGTTTTTTTGTTCAAACTGAGGCTTTCCACCTGTCTATTGCCCGGATCGCGCCGTGGCGGTGCCGACCACCTTGCCTGCGAAGTAGCGGTCGATAGCTTGATTGATCGCCGCCGCCGTCTTGTCCTGCCAGGCGTCCGAGGTGAGATGCCGCAAATCGTCCTTGCTCGACACGTAGCCGAGTTCGATCAATACCGAGGGCACATCAGGCGCTTTGAGCACCTTGAAGCCGGCCGACTTCATCGGGTGCTTGTGCATCCGGGCGACCTTGCGCATGTCGACAACCAGCGATTTGGCGAAATGCATGGAGAAGGCTTTGGTTTCGCGCTGTGCCAGGTCGATCAAGATGTCAGCGACGTCGCCCGGCTCATGTGACAGGTCGATGCCGGCGATCACGTCGGCACGGTTTTCGTTCTCGGCCAGCCGTTCCGCTTCGGCGTCGGAGGCGGTTTCCGAGAGCGTATAGACTGTGGCGCCCTGCGCCTCGCCCTTCTTCAGCGCGTCGGCGTGAATCGAGATGAACAGCGCGGCCTGCCGGATACGCGCCATACGAACCCGGTCGGCCAGTGGGATGAAGGTGTCGTCGGTGCGCGTCATCACCACGCGGTACTTGCCGGACCGTTCCAGCCGCTCGCGCAAGCGCAATGCAAAGTCCAGTACGATGGACTTCTCGGGCACGCCGGTCGGCGCAACCGTGCCGTTGTCGATGCCGCCGTGACCGGGATCCAGCACGATGATCGGCCGCGTATTGCCATCATGCGCCGCCGGTTCCTGGTCCACTGTCCCGGTCGTAACCGTAGGCGGCAGCTGGTTCTGCCGCGCGATCGTCCGCATGTAACTCTCACGGTCGGTCGCCGCCAGATCGAGCACCAGCCGCGCCGGCTGTCCGGCTGTGGCGTCAATCGAAAACGCCCGATCAATCCGGACCGGCTTGCCGACATCAAGCACGATCCGCGAGCCGCCCGGCATCATGAGGCCAAATCGGAACGCCTTGACCAGGCCACGGCCGTGCGCCCCTGTCTTGGGCGGCAGGTTGAAGACCACCTGCGGAAGGTCGATGACCACACGGTAGGGATCGGCAAGGGTAAAGGCGTGTAACTCGACCTTGCGCGAGAAATCCATGACGAAGCGGGTCTGGCTGCTATCGCCGCCGACCCTTGTATCGGTCGCCACCGGATAGTCCGGGTGGGATTCGGCAGCCGCAATCGCACCGGGCCGGCCGATCAGGCCGAACGCAGCGATGGCATAAACAATGGCAATGCAACCCCGACCGCCAGCCACGCTTCCACTCCCTGGCCTGATTTACTTCATTAGGCAGACAGGGTGAATCGGTCGTTAACCGTCCAGGACACGGTGGCACAGCCCTGTGGCCGGCCGGTTACGGTTCCCCTTTGGGCCTCAAGCCCCTGCAGGGCAGCGCGGGTTTCCTTGCCGAAACCTCCTTGCAATGGAGAGACTCAAGCCCTAATAAGGACTTGCTCACGGTTTGAGTTACCGGTTGTGCCGCGTTCGGGCCTCCGGCACGCTCGTCAGGGGTTTGCTCCCTCCGGGGACCGGCTTGACGGGTGCCACACGGTCGACCCTCTGTCCGCGCCCAGGCGCTCGTGCCCAGGCGCATTCGACGGCGGCCGATCGAGGCCGAGACCCTTGTTCAGGACACTGGAATGACGCGGCGAGCGCTGTTGCGCTCATACACCGCGCCAGCCGGGAGTAAAGCGACCGGTGGCGCAACGCGCCGCCGCCCTCCAACGGGTCGAGGTCATGCCCGAAGCGTATTCCAAGGCCAGGCCGGAGCGAAGCTTTCTTAAGCGCGCGCGCATTTCACACCGGACCTGGACCGCGCCGTGGTGTGGCGCCGTGACCCGTTCCTTCCATGACAAATCAGGCGCGTGCCTGTTCGTGTCGCCGTTCGTCGGCGGCCACAGGCCGATGCGCCGTAAAGAGACGATTCAATGGCCAATAAAATGCTTATCGACGCGACGCACCCGGAGGAGACCCGGGTGGTCGTGCTGCGCGGCAACCGTGTGGAAGAGTTCGATTTCGAAACAGCACACCGCAAACAGCTTCGCGGCAACATCTATCTCGCCAAGGTAACGCGCGTCGAACCGTCGCTTCAGGCGGCGTTCGTCGAGTATGGCGGCAATCGCCACGGCTTTCTCGCGTTCAGCGAAATCCACCCGGATTACTACCAGATTCCGGTTGCCGACCGGCAGGCGCTGATCGAAGCCGATGCCCGCGAGGCCCGCGAACACGATGGCGAGGACGATCACCACCGCGACCGCGGCGGGCGCCGCCACCGCGGCCGTCATCGTCATCATGAACGCGCATCGGCTCGCCATGATGACACGATCCACGGCGACGGTCCGGCCGGCGAAC
>JAFKKQ010000268.1 GCA_017304505.1 Hyphomicrobiales bacterium
ACCGCGGCGGCCGTGGAGCGCCCATTCCGCCGCGATCGCCGCCGGCACCACCTGCACCGCCGCCCGCACCTGGACGTCCCGGCCTTTTATCGTCGAGCTTCTTCTTGCGCGTGTCGGGAATGAGCCCCTCGCGCATCGCTTTCTTGCGCGCGAGTTTGCGCGCTCGCCGGATGGCTTCGGACTTCTCCCGGTTCTTGCGCTCCGAAGGCTTCTCGTAGGACTTCCGTTGTTTCATCTCGCGGAACACGCCCTCGCGCTGCATTTTCTTTTTCAGGACGCGAAGAGCCTGGTCGATATTGTTGTCGCGAACGAGAACCTGCAATGGAAATCCTTCCTCTTTTGGTTCGAGCAAAAACCATACGCGAAAGCTGGAGCCTGGCGGTGCCAGGTTCGCTTGGCGCCAACGCAGCACTGCGACAAACCGGCCGCTTCAAGACGGCCTCGTCGCAGCCAGCTTCAGCTATGTGCAAGCTTGAGTGCGGAACGCGATGCGTTCCCGCCAAAGCACAATCAACGTTAGTGGGTTACCGCGTGCAAGTCGAGGAGAAATCACCATAAGTCGTTCTCGACGTTCGGTGCGTCAGCCGCCGCTCCTTGTAACCGGCGGTTGGAGCGTGTATTGTATCGCATCGATATTCGCCGGACAGCCGGGCCGCTTCGCTCCGTCACTGACAGACCGCACGTTTCAGCCTTACTTCCAAATCGACGAACCGGGAAAACGGCCACGACGCTCGTGCGCCAGAACCCACGTGCATACGACCGCGCCGGATGACGGACAGAAGAACGTCTTCGCTCACTCCACCGTGCTGGAGCGTGCCGGCCTTCACGGTCTGCGCGAAGGCCGGAAGGTGAAGTTCGACGCGCAGAACGATCCGCGCAAACGGCAAGACCGCCGTCGCCACGATCGAACTCGCCTGACGAAAAACACGGGCAGTTCGCCCGCCGAAGCGCCGCCGGCAACGGGGAGCTTCTAACCGAAGGAGGCAAATCGTGCGGCTGTTCATGTTCAAGGCGGAGGGGAAAAGCGAACTTCGCGCTTTCGCGGCCGACCCGGCCGGCCAGCAACTGCCTTCTCGGCACGGTCCGTGGCACGCCGTCGGCGTGGTCCGCGAGGACAAGGATCCGCCGCACAACCTCAGCCGCGAGATCATCGAGAAGAGCATCGCCGATCAGGGCTTCCAGCTTTATCGCACCAAGGCCAAAAAGGCCGCAGAGAACTGAGACAGTCGAGCGCCTCCCGCGCCGTCATCAGACAGCCGTGTTGGGAGAACGTTGCGGTTCAATATCGTCGCGACACGACGTGCTGAAGCGGCAACTTAACGTCCGCCCGTCCGGTGATCCTGCCGGCGATCCGGCGCGGTCCCCTGCTCGATCCATCCCGGATTGTGAGTCAGCCACAACTCCAGCAACGACAAGAACGTCACCGTCGCGCCCACCGCGATGGTGACATGCATGCCCGCCTTGTGCGGAAAGTGCAGCACGAAGGGCGAAGCCAAGAGCCAGCAGCCGATGGCGAGGTTAATCCACTCCTCCCACTCGGCGAAGGCGGCGATGGCAAGCATCGAAACCAGCACGACCACGGCGCCCGCAACGAAGGCACCCTCGCGCGCCGGGCCGGCGCTGAAGGCGAACAGCCAGGGCGAGACAAACAGGAACGATCCCAGGATCACGTTGTAGAGGTCGAGGGCGGCTTCGCGGCGCTTCACGGCGAATTTCATGGCCAATCTCCTGGCGCATCCCACCGGCGATTCGTCGGTGACGGAAAAACCCGGATCGGCCGCTTCGGTTCCAACAAGCCGCGTGCCGCAAGCTGCGGCGCAATCGCGCGCGGCCTGCGCAATGCTCGTCACGGTGCCGATTCTGTCCGGTGCGCAGATGGGCCTGGGCAGCCGAAATTGCGCCGGGCTCACCATAGGCCGGCGAAAATCAGCCACCGTTTCACAACGCGATCCGGTCTTGCGTCGTCATCGCAAGCTTGAACCGCACTAACGCTCCGCCAGGGTCCACCCCCGCCGGCCATGCGCCTTGAACAGGTCGGACCGCGACAGCAGCACGCTGAGTGCGTTCCGCGGCTGCTGACCCCCGAACTTAATTCCCTTCTGTTCGAGGTAATTGAGGATTTGCATCGTCGGTACCGGCTCTTGCAGCGGACGAAGGAAATCTGTGATGGCCTCGGTGGCCAACATCTGCTTCGAGGTAAATCGCGGGCCGGTGACCGATGTCGAGTCATGCGGCTTCGTCACGAAGTTGCTGCGAAGCGAGACGAGCACCGCAATTTTTTGCTGCAATTTCGCGATTTCCTGTTCCGCTTCGGCGATCTCCTGATCGACGAATTCCAGGAAGCCAAGATCGCTACTCGCGTGCGCCTGATCCGATTGCTTCCGTTTG
>JAFKKQ010000269.1 GCA_017304505.1 Hyphomicrobiales bacterium
CTGTATCCTGCAGTGCCTTCCGATTTCGCCGCCGCGGACCTTGATCCCAAACGGAGCCACGGCACTCGATGGACTATAACAAACCACGGTATACTCCGATGAGCCGCCGCCGCCGCATCTATGAAGGCAAGGCGAAGGTCCTCTATGAGGGCCCGGAACCTGGCACCTTGATCCAGCACTTCAAGGACGACGCCACTGCCGCCGGCACCAAGAAGCATGAGGTGATCGAAGGCAAGGGCGTGCTCAACAACCGTATTTCGGAGTATCTGTTCCAGCGGCTCAACGACATCGGCGTACCGACGCATTTTATCCGCCGGCTCAACATGCGCGAGCAGTTGATCCGCGAGGTGGAAATCATCCCGCTCGAGGTCTGTGTGCGTAACGTTGCCGCGGGATCGCTGGCGACGCGGCTCGGCATCGAGGAGGGCACGCAACTCCCGCGCTCGATCATCGAATTTTATTACAAGAACGATCAGCTCAACGACCCGATGGTGTCGGAGGAGCACATCACCGCGTTCGGCTGGGCGACGCCGCAGGAAATCGACGACATCATGGCGCTTGCCATCCGTGTCAACGACTTCATGTGCGGCCTGTTCCTGGGCGTCGGCATCCGTCTGGTGGACTTCAAGATGGAATGCGGACGGCTGTGGGAAAACGATCTGATGCGGATTGTCGTGGCGGACGAAATCTCGCCCGACTCCTGCCGGCTGTGGGACATCAAGTCGAGCGAGAAGCTCGACAAGGACCGCTTCCGCCGGGATATGGGCGGGTTGCTCGAAGCCTATACCGATGTCGCCAAGCGGCTCGGCATCATGAGCGAGAACGAGCGGCCGCAGGGCGCCGGTCCGGTGCTGGTGAAGGGCTGAGGGGCCACAAGAGGCCGCCCCGTGAGGCCGCTGCGGCTGGTTCCGGGCGGACTGGAGCCATTCCAAAGGATTTCTTTGTGAAACGGCGGCGGGCGCGCCGCTGGAGGTTGCGGGGTAACGGAATCCCCGATATCTCAACATTTGCATGAAAGCCCGTGTCACCGTCACGTTGAAAACTGGCATCCTCGATCCGCAGGGCAAGGCGATCGAGGGCGCGTTGACGTCGCTTGGTATTGGCGGCGTGGCGAGCGTGCGCCAAGGCAAGGTGTTCGACATCGAGGTCGCTGCGGCGGATCGCGCGCAGGCCGAGGCGTTGGTGAAGGACGCGGCCGAGAAACTCCTGGCGAACACCGTGATCGAGAATTATCGCGTCGAGGTGCTGGGGTAACGGAGCGCGAGCGATGAAATCCGCCGTCGTCGTCTTTCCCGGCATCAATCGCGAACGCGACATGGCGCGCACGTTGCGGCTCGTGTCCGGCGCCGAGCCCGCGATGGTGTGGCACGCCGAGACGGCGCTGCCGGCCGGCACCGATCTGGTGGTCCTTCCCGGAGGGTTTTCCTACGGCGACTATCTGCGCTGCGGAGCGATTGCCGCGCGCGCGCCGGTCATGGATGCGGTGCGGGCTCACGCCGCCCGCGGCGGCCTGGTGCTCGGTGTCTGCAACGGCTTCCAGATCCTGTGTGAGGCCGGGCTGCTGCCGGGCGTGCTGATGCGCAACGCGGCGCTGCGCTTCATCTGCAAGGATGCGTATTTGCGGGTCGAGCGTTCGGACACGCCGTTCACGCGCGGTTACAACGCGGGCCAGGTGGTCCGCGTGCCGGTGGCCCACGGCGAGGGTAATTACGTCGCCGACGATGCCACGGTCGAGCGCCTGGAAGGCGAGGGCCGGGTGGCGTTCCGCTATGTCGGGCCTGACGGCGAAGTGGACCCGCGCTGGAACATCAACGGCGCCACCCATTCGATCGCCGGCATTCTGAACGAGCGCGGCAACGTGCTCGGTCTGATGCCGCATCCCGAAAATCATGTTGAAGCCTCGATCGGTCCGACGGACGGCCGTGGTTTGTTTGCCGGGTTGACGCAGCATTTCGCCAAGGTCGCCTGAACCGTTGTGCAAGGAGCGGGCGGAGACGTGTCATGGATCCTCGCACGTTCATCGCAGCCGCAGTCGGCTTGGTGCTGCTCGCCTTGGGCGGTTTTTATTTTGCGCTGAGTCCGCGCTCGCATAACGCCACACCGCCGGTTCGGATGGCCACCGCGCCGGGCCAGCCGGCCCAGGGCGGTGCGACCCAGCCTGTCGGTGCGCAAGCGCCTGCTGCCCAAACTCCGACTTCCCAAGCTTCGACTTCCCAAGCCTCCCAAGCCCCTGCACAGCCGGCCAAGGTCACGACGGCCACTATCGAAGACGAGCTTGCGCACTCGGAGCATGCTCCATTGCAGGCGCTGCTGAAGAAGTACTTCCCCGATGAGTACAACGGACTGATCGCGGCTGCCGTCGAGCAGCGCAATGCGGGCGTG
>JAFKKQ010000270.1 GCA_017304505.1 Hyphomicrobiales bacterium
GCCGGCTCTAATCGCGAGACACTGACGCTGACGCCCCAAGGTCAGAATTCCCTACGTGGGGAAGCAAAGAGCGTCGCTCTGAAGGGCGCAACAATAAGCATAACCTTGAAGGCAGCAACGGGGAAGTCCGGCCAGGTTCGGTTTAAGCAATGAACCAACTGACCAACTCGTCTGTATGATCACGACCCCACCGATTCTACTCTATGCTCAATCCCATGCAGCCGTTTACCCAATGAGCCGCTACTTGAATAGGACGATGGGCAGCGAGGACTTCGAGGTGCCACCACGATGTGTGTGGAGGTTCTGCATCTGCGCAATTTTGTAGCCGCAGATGAGCAAAGCAATGTTGGACGCGGCGCAGCAATATGCTCCGGGCGGCGTTGTGCATCCATACGGCCGAAATCCCGGCGGAGTCGGGATTTCGGCGGCACCGACCACCAAATTTATTATGCCCTTGTGTGCATTCCGCGGCTGAACCAGCCATTCGGAGCCACGAACGTTCTTCGGATATCGCCACGACCGTTTGTTCGCGCCGTCATTGTAGGGCGGCTGTTCCGTGCGACGGGCACAAGTTGGAATTTATCGGGCAACTCTTTCGAGACTTGTATTCAAATATATCCTGCGGTTTTGCCTACTACCGTTCAGAAGAGCGACGATGGACAAGGTGCGGGCACACAGCCGGTGTGCGGTCCGCTGGTCAAGTCCACATCCCAGTTGCAACCATTCTCGGCGTGGCAACACCGCGAGGCGAATCACGAAGCAATATTCGAAGATAGCAAGGGAATGACAAACAACAATCAATTGGCAGGCCAAGAGACCCAAATCACACGAATCATAAGCCAATTGAATCTCAGACACGCGCGCGAAGGCTCGACGACGCTCACGAGCCACAGCAGGGGACTAATGATTGAATAGAGACGACTAAACAACAACAAAACAGGAGACTGCTGATGCGCGTTCAATTTCTTGATGAGGGATTCAACGACCTCATGGAAGCGAGTGGCCTTGCACAAGACGAGCGAGCCATCAAGCAAGCGCTCCGCAACTTTGCGTCAGCAGTTGGATTCGATCGTTTCGCCTATCTCAATATCCGTGCCGGCGACATTCGAGCTCTCTCCAACTATCCTACCGAGTGGAAGCAAACGTATCTCGACAACAACTATGCGGCCATCGATCCGGTCGTGACCATCGCCAAGCGTTCGATGCAGCCCTTCGCGTGGTCTCAAGAACGATGCGGTGACGCTGCGCCAGAGGCAGTGCATTTCTTTGGCGAGGCAGCCGACTTTGGTATCCGCAGCGGCATCTCAATCCCAGTGCGCGGCGGCTTCGGCCGGACAGCAATGCTGACGCTTGCATCCGATAGGTCGAACTCCGCCGCCGAGATACGCAATGCAATCCATGCGATCACCGCAGTCGCGTTCGTGCATGTGCATCTCGACAGGCTCGTGCGTACGCCGCATAGTACGACGGTCGAGCTGACACCGCGTCAGTCGCTTTGTCTGTCCTGGGCCTCGATGGGAAAAACGATGGACGAGATAGCGGATCTGCTGGGCATCTCCGAGCGCGCGGTCCGGTTTTATGTCAAAGGCGCGCGCGATAGACTCCATGCAACCAACACCACACATGCGGTTCGGCTCGCAGTCGAGCAGGGCCTGATCTAGGGTCAAAACCCCAATCAGCATCTTGAGATCGCTGCATTGTCTGTTTCTTTGACTATCTTTCGATGGGGGAATACCGGCGGTTCGTTGTTTTGGATGTCGGACGGGGCTGGGCGCGGATCAAGTTGGATCTGCTGACTAACCAACTCGAGGCGCGTCGGGTAAACGACGGGCACGTGATCTCGGACATCATCTACATGCTCAAAATCGGGCGGGCGCTGGTCAGACTGTCCCGCTGCCTACGGCCCCGGCGACGACCATCTTTAATCACTAGAGCCGGTGGGGCTTGTAGCGCAAGCTTCTTGCGGCCCTGGTCGCGTTCTGGACATGAGAGGACGATGGTTCATCCCGATATCTTCCGCGTCGCCGCAGACGACCGGCGGGCCCGCGAGGCGGCCGAGCGCCTGTTCGGGACGGTGAAACAGCAACTTCAGGCTGTCCCTTCCTGCGACGACCGAGATTCTGCACGTCGGCGCGACCGCTGTCCCCGGATGCCTCACCAAGGGCGACCTTGACCTGGTCGTGAGAGTCGAGCGCAAGGATTTCCAAGTCGTCGAAGCCACGCTCGCCGCCCGCTTCGCCCGCAATCCGGGCTCGATCCGAACGGAAGAATTTGCTGCCTTTGAGAACGAGGCCTGCACACCTCATCTGGGCATCCAGCTTACGGCCAAGGGAGGAGCATTTGACGTCTTCCACCGCTTCGCCGCCGCGCTGCGCGCCGACCAGCCCATGGACCGCTACAGGGCAGCTAAGGACGCCTTTGTGGCTGATACGCTGCTCCATGCTAAAGCCAAGCCGATGAAATGATTGGGTCTGGACCCTAGGAAATGCTCAAGCGGATCGGCCTCCCGTCAAGCTGAGGGCACGCGTGGAATGAAGCCGAGTCGTTCAACCAAGGTTGCAAGAACCATTTGCTGCGCTCGCGCGGCGAGCATCGTACTCGTATAAGCTTCACGCAACTCGCCAGCCGTGCCAGCTTTTGCAGCCTCCGCGCTTTCCAACGATTCGAATGCTGCTTCTGCCTTCGCGAGCAAGGTACGATGTTCGTGAATTGCCTCGATCGTCAGCTTCTCGATTTGGTCCGATGAAAGCGGCGCGATTAGAGTCGCCATTGTCGTCGCAACGTCGTCGCTATCGTGCTTTCTCTGGTCCTTTTCCGTCACCTTAGTCCTTCAGTCGGTAGGTCCGCGGTACGCCTCCGCCGACGTCAATCCTTTGAACCCAAGCCGGGGGGTAGAAACCGCACGTAGTCGGTCCTGTGACCTTTAGCGCCGAGGCGCCTGGACATACGTCACAGGCCCCCGGCCATTGGCCAGAGGATCCCGGTGCCATTTCGGTTGGCACCGACCACTACGTGCGGGGGTTCTACACCCCGGGCAGCGCGTACTGCCTGCGGGGTTTATAAGCGGACCTGTCTAGTGATACTAGCTACGGCTCGGTTCCGCGCCGACTTTTACGCTCCGAAATTTGTTTCAGCGAGTGTAACGAAGTTGCAAAGCGCACGAACAGGTTGTGCTTCCGCCGCCTTGGGCGATTCGTCAGATGGCACACCGTGAATTGAAATTCGTTGAGACGGCCTTGATTATGCAGATACTGATTCTCTTTGAAGCCTTTGGCGACGGCAGCATTGTAACGAGTCTAGATCGTTACCAAAAACGCCCTTTTAGTCGTCTGCTTTATTTTGTGGTTTGTCTTTTTGCGGCGCACCGCCAATCCCAGACAGATCGATGCGAATTCCCGCGCGGTTCGGATCGATCTCCGGAGCAGGCTGCTCGATTACGGGCTTCGCGGGGCGAGCGTCGGTGCGCGGCGGCGCAGCGATGGTCGACCCCGGATCGGGCGCGGAGAAAACCGCGGTACCTTCGAACGTGCCGGTCCGCCACGCGATGATGGCGTCCTCGAACGCGTTGTCATTTTCGACGCCATACCATTTCACGACGATGCGATAGACCCTCCCAAACAACGCCGTGCCCATGCGGATATTTTTGCAGGGATCGACCAGGTCAGCCGTGAGCTGCGAC
>JAFKKQ010000271.1 GCA_017304505.1 Hyphomicrobiales bacterium
GTGATGGCGGTCTACACCACGCGCATCGAAGCCGACAAAGCCGAAGCGCCCGTGCTGCTGTCCAACGGCAATCTGCGCGAGGCCGGCGACCTTCCGGGCGGCCGCCACTTCGCGGTGTGGCACGATCCGTGGCCCAAACCGGCCTACCTGTTCGCACTGGTCGGCGGCAAGCTCGGCCACATCGAGGATCGCTTCGTTACGATGTCCGGCCGCGAGGTCGCGCTGCGCATCTATGTCGAGCCCGGCAAGGAGGATCGCGCCGGCTACGCGATGGACTCGCTCAAGCGCGCCATGCGCTGGGACGAAGAGACCTTCGGCCGCGAATACGATCTCGACGTGTTCATGATTGTCGCCGTATCCGACTTCAACATGGGCGCGATGGAGAACAAGGGCCTTAACGTCTTCAACGATAAATATGTGTTGGCATCGTCCGCCACCGCGACGGACGCCGACTTCGTCAACATCGAAGCTGTCATTGCCCACGAATACTTCCACAACTGGACCGGCAACCGCATCACCTGCCGCGACTGGTTCCAGCTCTGCCTGAAGGAAGGGCTCACAGTCTACCGCGACCAGGAGTTCACCTCCGATCAGCGCTCCCGCGTGGTGGCGCGGATCGGCGACGTGCGCGGATTGCGCGCCCACCAGTTCGTCGAGGATGCGGGCCCCCTCGCCCACCCGGTGCGGCCGGAGGTCTACCGCGAGATCAACAACTTCTACACCACCACCGTCTACGAAAAGGGCGCCGAGGTGGTGCGGATGATCCATACGCTCATCGGCGCGGCGCAGTTCCGCAAGGGCATGGACCTTTACTTCGAGCGCCACGATGGCGAAGCCGCAACCATCGAACAGTTCGTGCAGTGCTTCGCGGACGTGAGCGGACGCGATCTCAAACAGTTCATGCGCTGGTATTCGCAGGCCGGCACGCCGGAGGTGGTCGCTTCCGGTCATTACGACGCAAAAGCAAAAACCTACCGGCTCGATCTGGCTCAGGTGATCCCGCCCACGCCGGGACAGCCGACCAAAGAGCCAATGGTCATTCCGCTGGTGACGGGCCTTGTCGACGGCAACGGCCGCGACGTGCCGCTTACGCTGGCCGATGGCCACAGCCCGGAGCGCGGCGTGCTGGTGCTCGACAAACCGGCGCAAAGCCTCATCTTCACTGGCGTCAACGAACGGCCGGTGCTTTCGACCAATCGAAACTTTTCGGCTCCGATCAAGCTCACCGCGAACCTCACGCCGGACGATTTGCGGCTGCTGGCGGCGCGCGACTCCGATCCCTTCAACCGCTGGCAGGCGGTGCAAACGCTGGCAAGCACGCTCCTGGTCGACAACGTGGCGCGGATTCGGGCCGGGCACGATCCGGAAGCCGACGATGGCTTGCTCGAAGCGCTTGCGGCGATCCTGGCCGATGCAAAGCTGGAGCCGGCCTTCATTGCCGAAACGCTGGTGCCGCCAAGCGAGGCCGATATCGCCCGCGAGGTCGGCCGTGACATCGACCCCGATGCGATCTTCCGCGCGCGCGCAGCGCTGCGCACACTCACGGGCCTCCATCTGAACGCGGCGCTCACGGCAACCTACCAGCGCCTGTCCGACACCCGCCCCTACAGCCCCGACGCGGTGAGCGCCGGACGCCGCACGCTCAAGAACGTCTGCCTCGATCTCCTGGCCGCGGCGCAGGAGCCTCACGCGATCAAGCTCGCGGCAAAGCAATACCAAGCGGCCGACAACATGACCGACCGCATGGCGGCGCTGGCGACGCTGTCGCTGCACGACGTGCCGGAACGCAAGGCGGCGTTCGACGATTTCTATCAGCGCTATCGCGACGACCCGCTCATCATCGACAAGTGGTTCAGCCTGCAAGCGATGACGCCCGATCCTGCAACGCTCGACCGCGTGCGCGCGCTCACCGAGCATCCGGCGTTTTCGATGGCCAACCCCAACCGCGTGCGCGCACTGATTGGCGGCTTCGCGCAAGGCAATCCGACGCAGTTCAACCGGCTTGACGGTGCCGGCTACGAATTCGTCGCCGACCGCATCCTCGCGCTCGATCCGGCCAACCCGCAGGTCGCCTCGCGCATGACGACCGCGTTCAAGAGCTGGCGCGCCCTCGAGCCGGGCCGCCGCGCCCGCGCCAAGAGCGCGCTGACGCGGATCGCCGACGCGCCGAAGCTGTCGCGAGACGTCGGCGATATTGTCCAGCGCGCGCTGGCGGAAACGTGAACCGCCGCAGGCGGACCGCGATACCGGCCGCCTGCGCGTAAAACCGTACGAGTATTTCGGCAAATCGAGCCGAATAAGAAATTTTGAATCTTGGTTGAAAAATTAACCAAAAATATTGACTCAGACTCTCGACAAGAGTCGCGACATCGA
>JAFKKQ010000272.1 GCA_017304505.1 Hyphomicrobiales bacterium
GGGGTCGATCGACGCCGCGGTGATGCTTGATCCGGCCATCACGCTGCTTCAAGGCAAACACAAGGACTTGACGATTCTCAGCGACACTCGCACTCAGCATGACACGCTCGAGGTGTTCGGCGGCGAGTATCCGGGCGGCGCGCTCTACACCAAGAGCAGTTGGATCGCGGCGCATCCGAAAGAGACTCAGGCAATGGCCAACGCCATCGTCGCGACGCTGAAGTGGATTCATTCCCACACGCCGGAAGAGATCATGGCGAAGATGCCGGAGAATCTGGTCGGGGCCGACAAGGCGCTTTATCTCGCCGCGCTCAAGAACACGATCCCGATGTATTCGACCACCGGCAGGATGGACCCGAAGGGCGCGCAAGCGGTGCTCGACGTGTTCAGCCAGTCCTCGGCCGAGGTGCGCAACGCCAAGATCGACCTGTCGAAGACCTACACCAACAAATTCGTCGAGCAGGCGCACGCCGGCGGGAAGTAACTCCACCAGCCAGGCATTTGTCCACCGGGTCCGCGTGGATACGTCAAGGGGGCGTGCTCCACGGCCCTTTCTTTCGTGTCAGCGCGGCTGAAATCTGCCGATAAATGGCGCAGCGCGCGACGTGCCTCACGGCACCAGAATGCGCACGCCAACTGTGGCGCCGTGGATCGCCACCGATCGCGCGGTCGGATCAATGGTGCCCGCAATGGCATCGGTTGCACCGACGAGGTCTGGCGCCATCACGGCTCCCCCCAGACGGAGATAGCGGTAGCCGGCCCGCACCTCGACGTTGGGACTCACGCGGACGCCAAGCATCGCGCCGAGTTCGTATGCGACCGACGTCTTGGCGAAGTCCCCGGCTGCCGCGAAAGCAGGGCCAATGGCCTGCTGGACGGCAAATGTCTGCAAACCAGTCGTTCGGAGCCAGCCGATACGCGCGTCCAGGTCAAGAAAAACCCGCTCCAGCGGATTGAATGGCGCGTCCGGACCGAACACACGAAGTTCGGCGCCGATTTGCGGGCCGCGTGATCTGAGCGATGAGTCCCAGGAAATAACGGCGTTGTTGCCGCCGAAAGCGAAGTTCGATCCGAGCGCGTCCGACAGCTTCATCCACCGATAACCGGCAAAGACGACGAGGTTCGTATAGGCGCGCCAGCGCAGGTTGGCTTCCCAACTGTCGAATCGGCTGTCGTCGTGCGTGTCGGCTTGAGCGGCCCCGAGGACAAACAGTGGAGGGGTGGTTGGAAAATCAGAGATTGCCGACGTCGTTGTCGTATTTGCCGCGCGCCATTTGAAGCCGCCGAAATATCGGGCCTCGACCGACCACGCCTCATATCCAACCCGAAGCCGTCCATCGAGCCCCCATTTGCGGTCAAACGGGAGTTGGTCGCCGCTTATGAGCGAAGCGCCAGTCGTAGTGTCTTCGAGGATGGTGGCGTTGGAGTGATTGTGCCGGGCGAAGACGCCATCGATGGACGCATCAAGGGACCAGGGATTGATTGGTGGCGGTGCGGGGGGCCTTGTAGACCGGCAGCGCCTGATCTGCTGCGTCGGCTCCGGACGCGGGCAGCAGCAAGAGTGTTGCCGCAGCCGCAGTCAAAGCTGCCGAAAACAGGCGCAGGGCGCCATTTGTGCGAGTTTGCAACATGACATCCCCTCCCGAGAGGAGGATAAAAAGCGTGGGAGTTATTGTCACCATCCGGCGCGCTCGGGTTCGGGGATAAAGCGTTATTGCGAGATAGGCGTTGCAAAAAAAGCGGCATTAAACCAGAATTTCGATGTGAATTTCGGGCGGTCGCGCCCGGCCTGCTGCGTCGACCGGTAAGCATGCGGCACAGCTCGTTTTTTGCCCGGTTGCTTGCAGGCGATGTTCGTGTAGCGTGAGCGGTGATGGAATTCGGCGTTTTTGACCATCTCGATCGGAATCTGTCCCCGCTGGTGGACTATTACGAGGAACGCCTCGCGATCATCGAGTTATTCGATCGCGCGGGCTTCCACGCCTATCACGTGGCCGAGCACCACGCGACGCCGCTCGGCATGGCGCCGTCGCCGAGCGTGTTCCTCGCCGCGGTCGCGCAGCGCACCAAGCGGCTGCGCTTCGGCCCGATGATCTACGCGCTGCCGCTCTATCACCCGCTGCGGATGATCGAGGAAATCTGCATGCTCGATCAGATGAGCGGCGGGCGGCTCGATGTCGGCTTCGGGCGCGGGGCGTCGCCGATCGAGCTCGAGCTTTACGGCGTCGACCCGGCGCAGGCCCGCGACATCTACGACGAGGCGATGGCCGTCGTCGTCCAGGGCCTGTCGGGGCCGTCGGTGAGCTTCAAGGGCAGGCACTTCAATTACAACATCGTGCCGATGGCGCTGGAGCCGCTGCAGAAGCCGCATCTCATCAGCCTGGATCGCGTCGATGCGACCCGCGGATTCAGCGAGGCCTATCGCGTGGCATGGAACGAGTCCGGCCGCGCCGGGCCGATGCCGCGGTTCGGTCTCGGCCGCATGATCGTCGTCGCCGACACCGACGCCGAGGCGCTGCGGCTTGCGACCCGCGCTTATCCGATGTGGCACGCAAGCTTCGTCCATCTGTTCAAGGTCTACGACCGGATGCCGATGCATCCCCGGCCAGCGGAATTCGCAGCAATGCTGGAAGACGGCCGCGGCATCTGCGGTTCGCCCGCCACGGTGAGGGAGGTGATCCACCGCCAGATGACGGAGGCGGGCGCGGGTTACTTTGTCGGGCAATTCGCCTTCGGCGATCTGACGCTTGCGGAAACGGCCCGCTCGGTCGAGCTGTTCGCGAAAGAGGTTATGCCCGCGCTGCGCGACGTTTGACGACTCCCTTTCTGGTGCTGCTCCTCACCCTGAGGGGAACCGCAAAGCGCGCCGAAAAAACTTATCCCCGGTCGCCAAACCGCATTTATCCTGTCCGCAGCCTTGCTCATCGAGGGCGTCGTCGATCGCGGCGTTGGATGACGGAGCGGGGCGCGGTGTCCGACAACGACATCGCGGTGGAGCGCCTGGAGGCGCCGGGCC
>JAFKKQ010000273.1 GCA_017304505.1 Hyphomicrobiales bacterium
CCAGGGCGGCGCGGCGCTGGTGCTCGATTACGGCCATGTCCGCAGCGCGGATGGCGAAACCTTGCAGGCGCTCGGCAGCCACGCCTTTGCCAATCCACTGGCGAACCTGGGCGAGGTCGATCTGACGGCGCACGTCGATTTCGAGGCGTTCGGGCTGGCGGCGGAAAGCATGGGCGCGCGCTTGTATGGCCCGATCGACCAGGCCGCGCTGCTGCACAACCTTGGAATCGAGAAGCGCGCGGCGGCCCTGAAAGCCTACGCCTCGCCCGAGAAAGCCGCGGGGATCGACCAGGACGTCAACCGCCTGATCGGCGAGGGCCCCACCGAGATGGGCCGGCTGTTCAAGGCCATCGCGCTGGCCGACCCGAAGCTCGGCCCGCTGTCCGGATTCGAAGCGTAAACGCAACAACGCCGCCGGGGTGAGCCGGCGGCGCTGCGCTTCGATTCACAAAACGATTACGGGCAGGGATGCCGCAAACCGTCGTAACCGAGATAGGTCATGCTGGCCGGGTCGTAGGACCGGAACCGCTGCATGCAATAGCTGATCGCCGGGTCGCCCGGAGGAGGAGCCGCATAAACCGGCTGCTGCGACGCGATGATCCCGCCGAGGATCGCTCCACCGACCAGCCCAGCAGCCACGCCGGCACCGACGCCACCACCGTGATAATGACGGTGGCCATAATAGCCACGACGGCCGCGCCAGCGGACCTCGGTCACGGCATCGGCCTGATTGAGCTGGGCCGCGATGGCGGCACCCGTCGCAGGCGCCAGGGGCAACGCGGCGGCCGGTGTCGATGGCAGCAGCGCGACGCCAGCCATCAATGCCGAAGCCACGAGGGCCGATTGAACAAGTCGCATATTGTACCTCCGTTGACTGTTGCCTATCCCGCCTTGCGACAGCAAGGCTTACGAATCGAATACGTCAACTTTGCAACGTAATCCGTGATGGCCGTCACGATAAGCGCCGACCCCCGGTTAAAGTTACCGAGCGGTGGCAGACGAAAGGTCGCAGGCTCCATGCTGCAAGCACAATCGCTCACCAACCTTCCCGGTGTTCGCCATGCGTTCTTCACGCGAGCGGGCGGCGTCTCGAAAGGCATCTATGAAAGCCTCAACTCCGGCGTCGGCTCGAACGACAAGCCGGAGAACGTCAATGAAAATCGCGCGCGGATGGCCGCGAGCCTCGGTGTGACAGCGGACCGATTCCTCACCGCCTACCAGATCCATTCGCCAACCGTGATGGTGGCGGAAACACCGTGGTCGGCGGCCGACCGGCCCCGCGCCGACGCCATCGTGACGCGCACGCCGGGGCTCGCCATCGGCGTCTCGACCGCCGATTGCGGCCCCGTGCTGATGACCGACCCCGAGGCCCGTGTGATCGGTGCCGCGCATGCCGGATGGCGCGGCGCGCTCACCGGCGTGATCGAAGCCGCGGTCGCGGCGATGGAAACGCTCGGCGCCAAGCGCAACCGCATTGTCGCCGCGGTGGGACCGATGATCCGCCAGCCGAACTATGAAGTCGGGCAAGATCTGCTCGACCGCTTCGTCGCAGCCGAGCCGGACAACGTTCGTTTTTTTGCGCCGGCGCAACGCCCTGGCCACAGGATGTTCGATCTGGCGGGCTACGTCGTTTCGACATTGCAACACGCGGGCATCGAACGGATCGAAGACATCGGACATTGCACCTACGCCGACCCGGCGCAGTTCTACTCCTATCGCCGCGCCACACATCGCGCCGAGCCCGACTACGGCCGCCACGTCAACGCCATCGTGCTTGAACAGCGATGAAACGCATCCGGCCACGGACCGGGTGACAGCGTACGCTTCCGCCTTTCAATTTGAATTGACGCCCCAGGAATGATTGGATCGCGTCGGTATTGGAAAGGGTGAAACACTCATGCTGCCAGGACACCAGCGTTACGATTACTCTCCGATCACCAAACGCGCCGATTATTCCTGGCCGGACAACAAACGTCTCGCGTTCTACATTGCCACGAACATCGAGGTGTTCGCGTTCGAGGCCGGGGTCGGTCCCGATCCGATCGGCGTCAGCGATCAGCAGACCCATCGCAACTTCGCCTGGCGCGACTACGGAAGCCGAGTCGGCATCTGGTACCTGTTCGATCTCTACGAAGAACTCGGACTGCCGACATCATGCCTGGTGAACAGCTACGTGTACGACTACCACCCCGACATCATGGAGCGGGTCCGCAAGCGCGGAGACGATATCGTCGGTCACGGCCGAACCAACGCCGAGCGACAAAAAGGGCTCTGGGAAACCGACGAGCGGCGGCTGATCGAGGACGCGACGCAGGCCATCGTGAAAAACGAAGGCCACGCTCCCAAAGG
>JAFKKQ010000274.1 GCA_017304505.1 Hyphomicrobiales bacterium
ACTGCGTGACAACCCGATTTCGACCGCTATCAAAGAAAGATATGTCTCCAGCCGAAGTCCCGAACAATTTCAAAGAATGTTTGAGAGCCTTTTCATAAAGACTGATGCAAAGCGAGCCGGGGATAATGTTCGACTTTTCAAATCCACATGAATGAGATTTTCGCGACCTGCTCATCATTATTTCTTGTATCACACTGATCCTGCCAGCTACACGGTTTCAGTGCGATTTAAGAAGTCGAGCTAAAACCTTTAGCGCCATATCCGCCACCCGTCCCGGCGGCTGGTCAAAAACGCAAACCGGTTGTGTCTCACCGCGCATACAGCGATTCATCCACAACTCATCGATACACCAACATCCTCCGCAATTGATCGGATCAACGTTGATGTTCTCTGGATAGCCAAAATAGTCGGATGGCGTGGGGCCAAACACAACAAGGCTTCGACCGCCGAGACTTGCCGAAAGGTGCACCAAACCACCTTCGTTATCCAGGTGTAGGATCGATTTCTTCAGCAGGCCGGCAACTTCCTTAAGATTCGTCTTGCCAATCAGGTTCAGATCGACAGTCGAGATATGGTCACTCGTCACCGTCCCGAGCTGCACGATAATCAGTTCGGGGCGCTTCTGTTTAATGTGAGCGATGACATCCGAAAAATGCGGATAACATTTCGTCGCACGGTGCGTGGAGACGACGAAGTTGGTATCAAATCCGTTATGAACCGTGATGTAAGGTGCGCTGCTGAGGCCTAGCCGCTCTATAATTGTGTCGTCGGCCTCGATGTCCAGCCGGTTCCCACCAAACTCTAGGCCGGCTGTGTAATGTAGAAAATCTCGCCGTGACCGCCCACGGTAAACAGCCAACCGTGCGAGACCGTTGTCCATGCGAGGATGATACTGGACATAAGGTTCAAGTTCCTGCCGCCGCATCTTCTCCATTTTCAGGACAACTTCCAAAAACCGCTTCGCCTTCTTGAGTTGCCACCATTGCACCGATTCGTGTTGCACGATCGCGAGTTGGCTCAGAAAGAGTCGGATGTCGTAGGACGTCCCGTTCACATCCTGCATCACATCCGGATAAGCGTCTCTAAACCCCGGTATGTCAGCGTAGACCCATCGCGCGAGGTGCGGCATTGCCGTAAACACATCAAACGTGAACGGTTCCACGGTCGCCGCCAGATCGCGCAAAAAACGACCAATCACAATCAGGTCGCCCAAGCCTCCAGAGACAACCATCATGACCGAAAGCGCACTCCCGGGTGGTCCGGGCCGTGAGCGGCGCCAGGGTCGTGCGAAAATCAGCCCTCTGTAGAGATACAGCCGCTTGATCAGGGTCACGCCAGCGTACTGCGCCGCTGCCAACGAACCCATTCCGTAGTACAGGCTCCGAGTGCGCCGCCAAAAGCGCCCGAATTTCTCGAAAAGTATCATTAACCCCGCCGCCGACGAGATCGGACAATTATATCCAGATTACCTCGCGTCAACAGCGAATTTGTCGCGCCCTGCAATCTTGCGTGTCAGAGATGTTTATTTCTATGGTATGAAGATACGCACCGGGACACCTCATGCAGCGCGTCCGGTACAGTGCCATCGCTTGTCACACCCGATAAGGGTTGGGGACTGCAGCGCCGTAACTAGGCTGCGTTAGGTGGGCGCCGGCACCTCAACCGGATAGCCCCATCCATCCACCAGCACGACGGTATCGCGCGCGGAAGAGGGTGCCCTTCCGAACCACCAGCGCGGTGGAACAGTCACGCAAACGGATATTGAGTTGGTCTGAACCTTTGCAGTCGTACCGCTCCGTGACGATCACAATTTCGGATTACCTCTGCGCTCTTTCAAAAAGCCCGGCATGTGGGCGGCGCCGACGTCTTGGTCCCTGCGAACTACTGGGGCGCCGCAGTGTACTCGCCCATGGCCTACGTCACGCCTGCCGTTGCGATGCTGGCCGTCGATGCCTTAGGCCTGGACAGGCTTGACAGTTTCTACGCCGGGCGCGCGGCCAATGCTCTTCTATTCATTGCCGCCGTAGCGTTTGCCATCTGGATCGCTCCGACCGGCTGCCCAGCCGTCGCCTTAATTTTCCTCTTACCGATGTCGCTCTAGGAGGCAGCATCGTTTTCCGACGACGTACTTGCGTACTCGTTATCCGCCATTGTCTGCGCCATGCTTGCACCCATCGCGGCAGGGTTATGTAACACCTTTGTGTAGCAAGGTGGCCCGGCTAAGCTATTAGAGGCTTACCTTTTCCGATGTTTCAAGGGTTTAGCAGGAAGGTGCGACTCCGGAGAGATTCGAAACCACCCGCTGACGGGCTTCGAACTCTTCAAAGGCTAGCCCCAT
>JAFKKQ010000275.1 GCA_017304505.1 Hyphomicrobiales bacterium
CCACCGCTTCGTCCTTCACCGCGCGCAGGCCGAAACCTTGGTTGGTGTCGTAGGTCGCCTGCTTCAGGCGGCCGTTGTCGAACACCAGCATTTCCGACTGCTTGTATTCGAGGAACAACTCGCCGTCGTCGGCGCCTTCGAGCCCGCGGTCGATCAGCTTGCTGACACGCACGCGGTCGAGGCCGGCGCGGTCGAGGAGGGAGGCGTTGGGATTCATGGGATTCTCCGATGGCTCGGCATCTTAAATAGGGTGCCGCCCGCCGTCACGACAGGTCATTGAAACCGGACCGAAACCTCGCCGACCGGCTCCAGCGCTAAAACAACGTCGCGTTCGCCTCGTTCCAGGAACATCGGCGGCGTCAGCGAGCCGCAGATGACGAATTGCCCGGCGCGCAGGCCATCCGCGCCAGTGGCGGCCACATCGGCAACGTGACGCACGATGTTGACGATATCGCCTGTGGGAGCCTGCAGATTGCCGGGGACGGGAATGTGCGCTCCGCTGCGAGTGACCTGGGCCTTCAGCCCGTCGAGGCGCGCGCCGTGGCGCGTGGTGTCGCGGGGACCGAGCACGACGTGGCGCTGGAAGATGTCGCCCGAGAGAATGGCGGTTACGTCGTCCATCGGTCCATCGATGTCGGCCAGTTCGATGGCCGGCCCGATGGCGGCGATAGCGGCGCGCGCCTCCTCGCGGCTGGCACCGGCGGGCAGGTTGCGGCCGAGATAGACGGCGATCTCGGCTTCGGCTGCCGGTTTCTCCCAGTTCGCAAGCGCGACGACGGCGCCAGTGGCGAGCAGGGCGCGGTCGAGCACGAAGCCGACCAGCGGCGCGGTCAGTTTCAATTTTTCCATCGCCGCGGGTGCCCCGAAGCCGACCTTCCAGCCGGCCTGCTGAGCGCCTGCGGCGAGACGCTTGTCCCGCAGCGCCATCTGCGCGCGCAGGCCCTCGGCGATGCGCGGGTCCTTCAGCGTGTCGGTCACTTGTCGTGGCCCTGCGGCGGCACCTCGTAGCCGGAGGCTTCGATGGAGCCCGCGCCCATCCAGCCCCAGACCAGCACCACGTCTTCGTTGGATGTGTTGTTGAAGCCGTGCCAGACGCCGCGCGGCGAATAGACCACGTCGCCCTCGACCGATGGCTCCAGGCCTTTATCGGTGATGATGTGGCCCTGGCCCTTGAGCACGATGAAGAACTCGTCGCAGTTGCGGTGCAGGTGGCATTCGTGGCTCGCGCCCGGCTTAAGCACGGTCCAGCCGACGACGTTGTCGGCGCCGGTCGATTTCTTGTCGATCAGGAACTGCACCTGCATGTCGATCCAGCCGTCGGCGCGCTTGAGGCCCTCGACCTTCGGCACGTTCTTGATGTTGGTGCGGTACATGGCTGCTCCCAATCGCGCGGATGTGATGCCGGTGGTGGCCTTGACCGCCTTCGCCAGCGCGTTTCCGATCTTTTCGCCTCGGCTTGTCACGATTGTCCTCCCAGGCGGCGGTAGACCTCGTGGGCGACGACAAAATCGTTGGCGTCGATGCCGAGGCCGCGGCAGGCGTTCATCATCTCGTTGGCGGCGGCGGCGAGCGGCGTCGGGCTGCCGAGCTTGCGAGCAAGATTCAGCGCGAGGACCATGTCCTTTTGCTGCAAGGTGACATCGGCGAGCGGAACCTCCGGCATCTTGCCCTCCAGGATAAAGGGGCCGCGATAGCCGAGCACGGGCGACGCGGCGACGCTCTTAAGAATGGCATCGACCGCGGCTTCGCGCGCCACGCCGCCTTTTTCGGCGAGCGCGACCGCTTCGCCGAAGCAGATCACCTCGACCATCAGCAGAAGGTTGACCGCGATCTTCATCTGGCAGGCGAGACCGTTGCCGCCGATGCGGGTCACTTTGGGTCCGATGGCGAGCAGCGCGGGCTTGGCGCGCTCGAAGGCGGCTTCGTCGCCCCCGATCATCACCGAAGCCTGGCCGGCCTTGACCGTGACCGGGCTGCCGGACAGCGGCCCGTCGAGCATGAACGCGCCGGCTTTGGCGAATTGCTCGGCGACCTGCCGGCTCGCGTCCGGCTCGATCGTGCTCATGTCGATATAAATGCCGCCCTTGCGCAGGCCGGACACAACGGCGTCCGGGCCGAGCGCGACCGCCTTCACCGCCGTCGAATCGGTGACGATGGAAAAGACGATTTCGGAGGCTTCGGCGACGGCTCGCGGCGTATCGGCCCAGCGCATTCCCGCCGCAATTAGCGGGGCGGCCTTGTCCTGCGACCGGTTCCACCCGGTCACTTGATGGCCAGCCGCCATCAACCTTGGCACGATCAGGGCGCCCATAGCGCCCAATCCGACGCAACCGAGAT
>JAFKKQ010000276.1 GCA_017304505.1 Hyphomicrobiales bacterium
GGGGACGGCGGGAGCGCGGGACGGCGGCATCACCCTCTCCCGCTCTGCTCGTAGCCCTTGAGCGCCTCGGCCTTGAGCATTTGCCAGATTTCGCGGTGCAGTTCGTGAAACGCCGGGTCGAGCTTGATGTCGGCGATGTCGCGCGGCCGCGGCAGCGGCACCCGCCAATCGCCGATGATACGCGCCGCGGGTCCGGCCGACATGATCACAACCCGGTCCGACAGCGCGATGGCCTCCTCGAGATCGTGGGTGACGAACATCACCGCCTTGCGGTCGGCGCTCCACAGATCGAGCAGCAGGTTGCCCATGATCTGCCGCGTCTGCGCGTCAAGCGGACCGAACGGCTCGTCCATCAGCAGGATTTTCGGATCGCGGATCAGCACCTGCGCCAGGCCGATGCGCTTGCGTTGGCCACCCGAGAGCATGTGCGGATAGCGCGGCCCAAACGCGCCGAGGCCGACGCGCGTCAGCCACTCCTGCGCGCGGGCGCGCGCCTCGGTGTGCGACACGCCGACGATCTCCAGGCCGATCGCGACATTCTCCAGCGCGGTCTTCCAGGGAAACAGCGCCTCGGATTGAAACAGATAGCCCGACTGGCGGTTGAGGCCGGCGAGAGCCTCGCCAAAAATCTCCACCCTGCCGGCGGATGGCGGAAACAGCCCCGCGGTGGCGTTGAGCAACGTCGATTTTCCACATCCGGTCGGGCCGACGATCGACACGAATTCCCCGTCGGCGACGTCAAGCGAAGCGCTCGCAACCGCGGCGTAAGTGCCGCCACCGGCCAGACGAAAGGTGATGCTCACATCGTCCAGCGCGACCGCTTTGGCGTGGGCCTCTACGCTGGCCGCGGCGGCGGCGCCCTCGCTCATGGTTCCCCCTTGAAACCGCACGTCGCCTCCCCGCCTGTGACGGAGCGCGCTCCATCGCCGGCGGGCGCGGCATGCACACCGAACGTAATCGGATTATCACTGTCGCAGCAATAAGCGACATGCGGCAAGAAGGCAAAACCGGGCCGCCGGCCCCGCCTATCCCATTGCAGGCCGGGCCCGTATCACGCCGCGCCTGAACGGGCGTCACCCGACCTTGATATAGCCGTAGCCCTTCGCCTGAAGCTCGGCCACGGTCGCCACGCCCGACGGCACGAACTTCAGGAACGAATCCTTCTTCGCCTTGGCAAGGTCGATCTTGTTGCGCTTGACGGTGATCTCGCAGAGATAGGCTTCGATGCCGAACTTCGCGAGGCCGGCAAAGCGCTTGTAGAGATCGGGGTCGACCGTATCATTGGCCCAAGGCGTGCCCGACAGGTCGTCGAGGAAGAACTTGACGCCCGCGCCGTGCGTCACCAGCACCAGCTTCACCCGCATGGTGTCGAACTCGTAGACACTGAGGTGATTGTTCATGTTGGTAAGCAATTGACCGAAGCGCTTCGGGTCGCCGAAATCGCAGTGATAAAGGCAGGCGATGTCGGTGTCCTTCTTCAGCGACGCCAGGTCGAGCTTGGTCGGCGCCGCGGCAAGCTGCGTTGCCGTCAGCGTCGCGCCCGACGCCGCCACCGCTCCGAGAAATCCACGCCGGCTGGTGATCGACATGATGGCCTCCTCTGGCCGATGGACGACTACTTGTTGACCGGACTCTCCGGGCTCATAACCAGCGCCACCAGATCCTTGATCTGGTCGACGGTCAGGACCTTGTTGGCGCCGAAGCGCGGCATGTTCGAGCAGGGATAGGCCGCCTGCGCGTCGTAGATCTTTTCGTACACCGCCTTGGTGTCGGCCTCGCTGAAGTTTCGCACCTTGCCGTAACCCAGGAGGCTCGGACCGATGGTGCCGTAGCTGACCTCCGCCTTGGTCAGTTGGTGACAGGCGTAGCAATTGCCGCCATTGACCCGGCGCGGCGGATAATCGGTGAAGCGCAGCCCATAGCCCGACTGCGCCAGCTTCTCACCTTCCTTCCAGTCGCCCACCAGCTTGCCGTCGGCCGGATACTCGATCCGCGCCCGCTCGCGCTTCTGGATCGCATCGGCCACCGCCTTCGGCGGGCTGTTTTCATGCAGCGAGCATTCCTTCATCGTCTCGTCCTGCACGAAGCGCGAATGCCACTCCGGCGGAGCCGTTGGAAACGCGGCGATGACGGCGGCGTCGACCTTGGCGGGATCTACCGCGGGCTTGTCCGCAGCGCGAGCGGCGAACGGCCCGACCAGAACGAGCGCGGCGGTGACAAGAGCGAGATTGCGCATGATGCTCTCCTGATGCCCTCTTGCCGCTCAACGCTTCAGCCCCGGAGCTGAGATTTTTCCGCCCTCGGCGCTTTTGACGAGATAAGCGCGGGCTTGGTCAGATGCGGCAAGCCCTGCAGACGGATTCGCTTGCCGGACTCGCCATGACAGGCGGCGCAGGCGAAATCATGAGGACCCTGACGGCGGAAGAAGATGGCGTGACCCAGCGCCACGGCCTCCTTCTCTTTCGGCTTGTCGAGCTTGGCGGCAAACGTCATGCCGCTTGACTTGTTGGCGATATAGACGGCGATGGCGCCGAGATCCTTGGTCGGCTGGCCGCCGCGCGGATAAGGATTCTTGATCAGGTCGGCGTGCTTGAAACCCTGCAGCTTCTCCATGCACCACAACAGCCGGGTTTCGAGATCCATCACCCGATCAGCATCGGCAAAGTAGCGCGGCAATTCGGCAAACGCGCCGTCGACCACGCCTGCGCCCTTGCCGAGATCGCACGTCTCCAGCGAAACCTTGTTGGGGCCGGCCGGCGTCTTCCACAGAGACTCGCCGCGATCGACATCGAGCAGGCCGGGGTTGCTCCACGGGTCGTCGCTGAGCATGTGGCGATACTTCTCGATCGCCTTTTCGGTGCTGTCTTGTCCGATGTTGTCTTGTCCGATGCTTTCTTGCGCGCAAGCGGTCTGCACCGTCGCGGCCCACACGCAACACGTCAGCGCCAGGATGACCCGTCTCGCTCTCACTGCGATTTCCTCCCGCCCGCTATCGGAATTCATTCATTCCGACGTGTGACATTGTTTGTCGGCTTGCCCGAGTCAAGCGCAAGAATCGTCGCGAGCGATTTGTTCTAGGATACACGCGGTCCTTGGAACGAGAAAACCGTCGGCATGGCGATTCTTGGAATACGGTTACGTGCCGTTTGAACGCGATTGCCAAGCCTGCGGCGATTGCCTAGTTGCTTATCCGAAACCGCATGCACACCGGCCGAACGCACATACTTTTGACTGTGGGAACGTGGTATTTTCTGCAAGCCTGAGCGGCAAGGCCGGAGCGACCGCAAACGCCGCAGATGCACGGTGTGGTGTGGCGAGTCTATCGAGGTGCGCCGATTGGCGACGTGAGGGAAACGAAATGACACCGATCTTCAATCGCCGTCAGGCTCTCGCGCTCGGCGCAGGCGCGGTGGGCGCAGGCCTG
>JAFKKQ010000277.1 GCA_017304505.1 Hyphomicrobiales bacterium
GGTGCAGCTCGCCCATGCCCTTGATGATGGTCTGGCCGCTCTCGGTGTCGGTGTGAACGCTAAAGGACGGATCCTCAGCCACGAGCTTGGCCAGCGCGACGCCGAGCTTCTCCTGATCGGCCTTCGACTTTGGCTCGATCGCGATCTCGATGACCGGATCGGGGAATTCCATCTTCTCCAGGATCACGAAATGCTGCGGGTCGCACAGCGTGTCGCCGGTGCGCACATCCTTGAGGCCGGCCAGCGCGACGATGTCGCCAGCATAAGCTTCCTTGATGTCCTCGCGGTTGTTGGCGTGCATCAGCAGCATCCGGCCGATGCGCTCCTTGCGGTCCTTGGTCGAATTGATCACGCCGGTGCTGCTTGCCAGCACGCCGGAATAAATGCGGCAGAACGTGATGGTTCCGACGAACGGGTCGTCCATGATCTTGAACGCCAGGAGCGACATCGGCTCCTTGTCGTCAGGATGCCGCTCGACCTCGTTGCCCTTGGCGTCGATACCCTTGATTGCCGGCACGTCGAGCGGCGACGGCAGATAATCGACGACCGCATCGAGCAGCGGCTGCACACCTTTGTTCTTGAACGAGGAGCCGCACAGGACAGGATAGAACGCGCCGGTAACGACCGCCTTGCGGATCAATTTCTTCAGCGTCGCCTCATCCGGCTCCTTGCCTTCGAGGTAAGCGGTCATGGCGTCATCGTCGAGTTCGACGGCGGCTTCAATCAGCTTCTCGCGGTATTCCTTTGCCTGGTCGACAAGATCGGCTGGGATGTCGACGGTCTCATACACCGCGCCAAGGGCTTCGTTGTTCCAGACGAGCGCTTTCATCTGAACAAGATCAATCACGCCCTTGAAATTGCTCTCTGACCCGATCGGAAGCTGAATCGCAACCGGCTTCGCCCCGAGACGATCGACAATATCCTTCAGACACTGGAAGAAGTCCGCGCCGATCTTGTCCATCTTGTTGCAAAAGACGATCCGCGGCACGTGGTACTTGTCGCCCTGGCGCCACACCGTCTCGGTCTGCGGCTCGACGCCCTGATTGGAGTCGAGCATACACACCGCACCGTCGAGCACACGCAACGAGCGCTCCACCTCGATGGTGAAGTCGACGTGGCCTGGCTTGTCGATGATATTGAGCCGCTTGCCCTTCCAGAAGGCCGTGGTCGCAGCCGACGTGATGGTGATGCCGCGCTCCTGCTCCTGCGCCATCCAATCCATCGTCGCGGCGCCTTCGTGCACCTCGCCGATCTTATGGTTCTTGCCGGTGTAATAGAGGATCCGCTCGGTCGTCGTGGTCTTGCCGGCATCGATGTGCGCCATGATGCCGAAATTGCGGTAGTCCTCGATCGGATGGCTGCGCGGCATGGGGATCAGATTTCCTTCAAATTTCGTTCGTGCGCCGGCCCATCACCAGCGGTAGTGCGAGAACGCCCGGTTGGCTTCCGCCATCCGGTGGGTGTCTTCGCGCTTCTTGACGGCGTTGCCACGATTGTTCGACGCATCGAGCAACTCGGCGGACAGCCGGTCGGTCATCGTCTTTTCGCTACGCTCGCGCGCCGCGGCGATGATCCAGCGAATGCCGAGCGCCTGACGCCGCGAACTCCGCACCTCGACCGGCACCTGATAGGTGGCGCCGCCGACGCGGCGGGAGCGAACCTCGATCGAGGGCATCACATTGTCGAGCGCCTGCTCGAACACCTTGAGCGGATCCGTCTTGGTCTTGGCCTCGATCGCGTCGAAGGCCCCATAGACGATGGACTCCGCCACCGATTTCTTACCCTCGTACATCACCGAGTTCATGAACTTGGAAACGATCAGGTTCCCGAATTTCGCATCGGGATTGATCTCTCGTTTTTCCGCAGAATGGCGACGGGACATGACGATCGATCCTTACTTCGGACGCTTGGCGCCGTACTTCGAACGGCGCTGCTTGCGGTTCTTCACGCCCTGGGTGTCGAGGACGCCGCGCAGGATGTGGTAGCGCACGCCCGGAAGGTCCTTTACGCGACCGCCGCGGATCATCACCACCGAGTGTTCCTGGAGGTTATGCCCCTCGCCCGGAATGTAACCAATGACCTCGAACCCATTGGTGAGGCGGACTTTGGCGACCTTGCGGAGCGCCGAGTTCGGCTTCTTCGGCGTCGTGGTGTAGACGCGCGTGCAGACGCCGCGCTTCTGCGGGCTCTGCTGGAGCGCCGGCACCTTCTTCTTTGCCTTCTGCACCACCCGCGGCTTGCGGATCAGCTGATTGATCGTCGGCATGCTCGTCTTCTGCCTTCGTGCAAAACCGTCGCCAAAACCTGGCTCGAG
>JAFKKQ010000115.1 GCA_017304505.1 Hyphomicrobiales bacterium
CTTCCGAATTGCCCGGATACCAGTTCTGCACCGTCGAGTATTTGATCTCGGCGTCGTCGAGCGCAATCAGTTCGACCACCGCGGCATGGAGTTGATTCTCGTCGCGCTGCGGCGCGGTGCAGCCTTCGAGGTAACTCACATACGAGCCCTTGTCGGCAATGATCAGCGTCCGCTCGAATTGCCCGGTGTTCTTCTCGTTCATACGGAAGTAGGTCGAGAGCTCCATCGGGCAGCGCACGCCCGGTGGCACATAGACGAACGATCCATCGGAGAACACGGCCGAGTTGAGCGTCGCGAAAAAGTTGTCGGAGGTCGGCACCACGGAGCCGAGGTACTTCTTCACCAGATCGGGGTGCTGCTGAATCGCGTGCGAGATCGGCATGAAGATCACGCCGACCTTCTTCAATTCTTCCTGGAACGTAGTCGCAACCGACACGGAATCGAACACGGCGTCCACCGCCACGCGCCGCTCGGCCACCGCATCGGCGGGACTTCCCTCGACGACGCCCGCCAGGATCTTCTGCTCGCGCAGCGGAATACCAAGCTTCTCGTAGGTCTTCAGGATTTCAGGATCGATCTCGTCGAGCGACTTCGGTCCGGCCTTCTGTTTCGGCGCGGCGTAATAATAGTAATCCTGATAGTCGATCTTCGGATAATCAACCCGCGCCCAGGTCGGCTCGCGCATGGTGAGCCAGCGGCGATAGGCTTCGAGCCGCCAGGCGAGCATCCATTCCGGCTCGTTTTTCTTGGCCGAGATGAAATGGACGGTGTCCTCGGAAAGCCCCTTCGGAGCCTTTTCGGACTCGATGTCGGTGGTGAAACCGTACTTGTACTGATCGACATCGATGCGGCGCACCCGATCGATGGTCTCTTGATCGATGCGGCTGACCCGCTCGATGGCCTCTTGCACGGCCGGCATTCGTTCCTCCGCTCACGGTTTCAAGGACCGCGGGTTGGATTGTCGGTTATGGTGGGTTCAAATCTGGATTTTTAATCCTCTTGGAGCTGCTCAGGCCGCGATAACCCGCCGGTTCCTCGCCTTATATAGGCCCTCTGCGAGCTTCGCCCAAGCCTTTAGAATCGTTTGAACATCATTATCACTGGTTGCATATCCAAGACTTACCCGTATCCCGCTATTGGACAGATCGACTCCCACCCCCATCGCAGTCAGAACGTGCGACGGGGCCACCTTCCCCGAGGAACACGCCGCCCCCGAGGACACCGCAACCCCTTCCAGGTCGAAAGCAATTACTGTGGTTTCCGCCCTCGAGCCCGGCAATCCAAAGAGCGTGGTATTGGGAAGGCGCGCGGTGTCGGCGCTGAAGATCACGGCATCGGGGGTGACAGCCTTGAGCCCGACCTCGAAGGCGTCACGCAGAGTCCTCATTCGGGACGATTCTTCGGCAAAGCCTGCGCCGACCGCCTCGGCGGCCGCGCCAAACCCAGCAATACCGGCCACGTTTTCCGTGCCGCTCCTCGCGCCGCGCTCCTGACCGCCGCCTTTGATCAGCGCATCCAGCGCCAGTTCCTCGCGCCGGATCAGCGCACCGACACCCTGGGGGCCGCCGATCTTATGCGAAGACAGCGTCATCAAATCAGCGCCGAGCGCCTTGAAATTGCAGGCAATCCGCCCCGGCCCCTGCACCGCGTCGACATGCAGGAGGCCACCTGCCGCATGGACGATAGCCGACGCGTCCATCCGTTGTTGGCCAGCATGATCGACACCAGCGGCCGAGTGTGGCCGGCAAGCTTGCGTTCCAGCGCCGCAAGATCGACCACACCGGCAGCGGTGACGGGAATTTCCTCGACCGTGGCAAACCGTCCACCGCCACGCACTGAAGGATGTTCCACCGCCGACACCAGCAATGAATCGCCAAGCGCCGGTGACAGCGCCAGCATGTTGGCTTCGGTTCCACCCGAAGTGAAAACGACTTCGCGCGCCGACACCCCGACCAGGGCCGCAACCCGCTCGCGCGCCTGTTCCATCAGGTGGCGCGCGGCACGCCCGGCGGCGTGCACCGAGGACGGATTTCCAGTCACGTCGAGCGCCGCCGCCATTGCGGCTCGCGCTTGCGGCCGCAGCTTTCCCGTCGCGTTCCAGTCGAGATAAGCCTGCGTCACATTTGTTCCTTCAGCACGATAGCGGACATCGCTTCCAACCCCCTGACGGTGCTCATTTTACTTGCTTTCCGGACAGTGGATCATGTTAGAAACGGCGCCTCGCCGGACGGTTCGGCGTTCGCCGAAGCTTCGTCGGCCGGTGGATGCTTTCCGAGATTCTTCAATAGTTCAAATCCGTTACGCGCGCGCACTGTTCCGGTCAAGCGCACCCCAATCCGTTCCGCGGGCGACAGCGCACCGCTGCGGGACATCGCTGATCGAGGTTTGGAAATGCCCGAGGTCATCTTCACCGGTCCGGCTGGTCGCATCGAAGGTCGCTACCATCCCGCTCCGCAGAAAAACGCCCCGCTCGCGATCATCCTGCATCCGCACCCGCAGTTCGGCGGCACGATGAATCACCAGATCATCTATCAGCTCTACTATTCCTTCGTGCATCGGGGCTTTGCCGCCATCCGCTTCAACTTCCGCGGTGTCGGCCGCAGCCAAGGCTCGTTCGACCACGGCACCGGCGAACTGTCGGACGCCGCATCCGCGCTCGACTGGGCACAGTCGATCAACCCGGAAGCGCGCTCCTGCTGGATCGCCGGTTTCTCGTTTGGCGCCTGGATCGGCATGCAACTTTTGATGCGCCGTCCGGAGATCGAGGGCTTCATCTCCATCGCGCCGCCAGCCAACCTCTACGATTTCTCATTCCTCGCGCCCTGCCCATCGTCCGGCCTGATCGTGCACGGCGACAAGGATGCGGTGGTGCCACACCGGGATGTCACCGGCCTGGTCGACAAGCTCAAGACGCAGAAGGGCATCGTCATCGAGCAGAAGGTGATCCCCGGCGCCAACCATTTCTTCGACGGCAAGATTGACGTGCTGATGCAGTCGGTCGGCGACTATCTCGACAAGCGCCTGCAGGGTAACGAGCAGCGCGACTGAGCCCGCTCAGGGCGACTCGTCACGGCCTGGCCACGACCCCGCCCTGCAAGGGCTTCGGCGCGCCGCTCGTGGTCGGGAATGTGATCGGCAGGCCGCGCATCGAGCGCGCTGCGAGAAACGCAAACGCCTGGGCCTCCAAGGCGTCGGCGGAAAACCCGGCATGGTCGGCGGTTTCCACCGTGGCCGGGGCAAGACGCGCGGCCAGCATTTTCATCAGTGTCGCGTTGCGCGCACCGCCGCCGGCGACGATCCAGGCACGCGGGATCGATGGCAAATGCGGCACGATCCTCGCCACCGCCTCGACCGTCAGCGCCGACAAGGTCGCCGCCCCGTCGGCTACGGAATATTCCGGCAGACCGATGTTGGCGAACGCAAACGCATTCCGATCGAGCGACTTCGGCGGCGGCCGGTCGAAGAATGGGTGTTCCAGCAGGCGCGCAATGAATGCCTTGTCCGGCGTGCCGGTCGCGGCTGCGTCACCGTTGTCGTCGTAGGCTGCGCCGGTGCGTGCGCGCATGAAATCGTCAATCAGCGCGTTGCCCGGCCCGGTATCGCACGCGACCGGATCGGGACCGCCGTCGACGAAAGTCACGTTCGCCACGCCGCCGATGTTGAGCACCGCAACGGCATGCGGCCCAACCATGGTGTCGACGATCGCCCAATGGAACACCGGCACCAGCGGCGCGCCCTGCCCGCCCGCGGCAACGTCCGCGGCGCGGAAATCATGCACCACCGCAATACCGAGCCGTTTTGCCAGCGCCGGGCCATCGCCGACCTGGACCGTGAGCTTGTCCTGCGGCCGATGAATCACGGTCTGACCGTGAAAGCCGATCACGTCGATGCTGCCCGGCACGATACCGTTCTCCGCCAGGAGCCGCTCGACCACCTCGGCATGGGTCCGCGTGGTCAGTTCCTCAGCCTGCCCAATCGCGCCCGGCCGCGATGTCCGGTCCGTCAGCGCCACGGCTTCGGCCAGGGCCTGCCGCAACACCGTCCGTTCGTCGTCCCGATAGGGCCGATAGCCGGTCGGCCCGAAACGAAAGATGCGCTCGCCATCGGTCTCGATCATGGCCGCATCAACCCCGTCGAGCGAGGTCCCGCTCATCAGGCCGATGGCCCGTACCGCTTGCACGCCCGTAAGCCCCCGCCCGCGCCGTTGAATCCCGCCCCGGACCTGTTACACCACCGGCTGCGGAGAAGACAGTCGATGAGCGCCTACAAGTCCGATTTCCTCAACGTTCTGGCCGAGCGCGGCTTCATCCATCAGGTGTCGGAGCCGGAGACGCTCGACCAGTTGGCGAAGTCCCAGCCGATCACCGCCTACATCGGTTACGACTGCACCGCCCCTTCGCTCCACATCGGCCATCTCCTGCCGACCATGATGCTCCATTGGCTGCAGCAGACCGGCCACCGGCCAATCGCGCTGATGGGCGGCGGCACGACGCGCGTCGGCGATCCGTCGGGCAAGGACGAAACGCGGCGGGTGCTGACTGAAGACGTCATCAACGAAAATCTCAAGAGCATCCGACAGACGTTCTCGAAGTTCCTGAAGTTCGAAGGCGCCGGCGGCAACGCCATCATGGCGAACAACGCCGAATGGCTCAATGCGCTCAACTACATCGACTTCTTGCGCGACGTCGGCCGGCACTTCTCGGTCAACCGGATGCTGTCATTCGATTCCGTGAAGCTGCGCATCGATCGCCAGCAGGAACTGTCGTTCCTTGAATTCAATTACATGATCCTGCAGGCCTACGACTTCGTGGAGTTACACAAGCGGCACGGCTGCGTGCTGCAGATGGGCGGCTCCGATCAGTGGGGCAACATCGTCAACGGCATCGATCTCGGCCGCCGGATGGAAAACGCGCAACTGTTTGCGCTGACGGCGCCCCTCATCACCACCGCCTCGGGGGCCAAGATGGGCAAGACCGCAGCCGGGGCGGTCTGGCTCAACGCCGATTTGATGAGCCCGTATCAATACTGGCAATTCTGGCGCAACACCGAGGACGGCGACGTAACGCGCTTCCTCAAGCTGTTCACGGTCCTGCCGCTCGACGAGATTGTCCGGCTCGGCGCCCTCCAGGGTTCGGAACTGAACGAGGCCAAGAAAGTGCTTGCGACAGAGGCCACAGCCCTGATGCATGGCCGTGAAGCGGCCGATCAAGCGGCCGAAACGGCGCGGCGCACTTTCGAACAAGGCGAGACGTCGCTGGCGCTGCCGAGCGTCAGCCTGCCGCGGGCCGAGATCGAGGCCGGCATCGGCGTGCTTGCTGCATTCGTGAAAGCCGGGCTCGCCAAGTCAAACGGCGAAGTGCGGCGCGCGATCGCCAACAACGCGATCCAGGTCAACGACGTGCGGATCGCCGACGACAAGCGCATCGTCACGGCTCAGGATCTGACGGCTGACGGCGTCATCAAGCTTTCGCTCGGCAAGAAGCAGCATATCCTGATCAAGCCGGAATAAACGCCTCGCCGCCGCAAGCGTTTCACCGCGTCGTCGGCTCGGCGAAACTACGTTCGGTGCTGTTGTCGCGAAACTCGAAGAATTTGCGCAGCAGGCCCGGCGCGATCGCCGAGATCGGATTAATCATCGGACGCGGATTCGAGGTCGGGCCTGTCACCTCATAGGTGATGCCGAATATGCCCTCCTTGCTGCCACCGCCGAGGAACAAGCCGACAATCGGAATCTGACCGAACATGTTGTTGATGCCGTAGAGCGGCACAAGGGTGCCGCGCACATGGACCTGATCGCGGGCATAGTCGATATTGCCTTCGACGGTCGCGCCGATCAGGGGGCCGCGCAGCACGCCATCGCGGATCGACATGCGGCCCGGCGCGCGGGTGAAATCGGCGCGCGCTTGGTTGAATTCGATGGTGTCGTTTTGCGGCTGTATGCGTCCATCCGGCCCTCCGGCCACCACGCGGTCGAGCGTGCTCTCGCCACGCACGGCAAAACTTGAGATGTTGATGATGCCCTCTTGCGGCGAAGCATCCTGTGTCGGCGGATCCATGCCCATCCACATCTTGCCGCCGACCATGCGCGGATAGATGTCGGTGAAACGGAACAGGGCGCCGGCATCGTTGGTTTCGAAATAAAGCACAGGCTTGCCGTTGGCGACACGCGTGCGCATCTCGCCGATCAATGGCGTGTCACGACCGATCTTGGCGTTGAGCGAGAACGTGCGCACACGTCCGCCGCGGCGCGACATCCGCCAGTCCAGGCCGCGGATCGTTTCGCCATGATGGCCCGCCACGACGCCGATCTTGATGTCGAGGTCGAGATCGGGATGGCGGGCCTTGCCTTTCGGGCTGCGCGGTCCCGCCATCGCCGACCGGATGAAATTGCGGCCGTCGTAGACATCGCCGCGCATCACCACGCGAAGGGCCCCGTCCGTGCTGCGGTCGGCCCGCATCGATGCCTTGTCGCCATCGGAGGTGGCGAAGACCGGAAAGTTCGCAGATTGCAGATCGCCGTCGTTATCCAACTCGACCGTGCCCTTGGCGAGAACGCCCGACCCATCAATCAGCAGATCGTCGAAACGCAGGCCGGTCTTTTGCTTGACCAGGGTGAACGCCAGCCGCGCCGGACGCCCCGCCGGCTTGATCCATCCAGGCAACAGGTTGTCAATCTTCATCGAGGTCAGATCGGACTCGACGCGGAAGCGGCCCTCGCTGTCATCAAATCCGACACGGCCCGAAAGCTTGATCGGCATCGCGCCGACAAGTGCATCGCCGACATCGAGGCCGAACCGGCTGCGCGCCGCCTCGTCGAGGGTCGCTTGCAATTTGACCTCGGCGTCGGATTCACCCTTGAGCCTGCGGTACTCGATCTGCGCCGGTGCGCCGGCAACCTTGACGTCGCCTTTGATCTCATAGCTCTGGTTGTTGGCGGTCACGCGCAGCGACTGGGCCTCGACCTTCTGGCCAAACAGCATCTTTTCGGCGCTGAAATTGGAAAGATCGACGACAATGTCATATTCGGTCGAGCCCTGCGGCAGATCGGGCCGCAGCGGAAGGCCGAGTTGGACTTGCGCCGTTGCCGTTCCGCGCGTGGTGGCGGGATCGAACGAGGCGCCCGAAAAGTCGCGCAGCCGATCCAGTGCAAGCAACTCGGCGGCGGCGGGCACAGGCCCGTCGATGCGGAAGGTGATGCGGGCGGGAGGTGTTTTTACGCGGAGGTTCGGCACCTCGAACAGGCCGTTGGAAATCGCCAGACGGCGCCCCGGCGAGACATCCACCGTCGCTTTGCCAAGCGTCACCTTCGCGGTGTTGCCGGTAATGCGCACGTTGATGTCGGCGTCCCGGATCGGCGGCAGCCCCTCCACGGGCTGCAGCGTCGCCGCGCTCCCGACGATCTCGATCGAAAGTCCATCGTCGGGGATTGGCGGACCACCGGTCTTCAGTGTGACCAGCGGCGCATTGGCGGCGATGTCGATCCGATCGACGCTGCCGGCGACCACATGCTCGATCACCCAGTCGCGAACCTTCGGGGCGATCATGATCGGCCACAGCCGTTTGAGCGCCGCCGCCGACATGGGATTGCAGGCAATCCCAACCGCCAGCCTGGGATCGCCGCCGTAATCCAGCTTGCCGGACAGTGCGACGGTGACGCCCTCGTCCTGTTTGCTGCCCAATTCGTTGGTGCCGAGATCGCCTTGTTCCAGCGTGATCCGCTGTGCCGTCGGGTCGATGTTGCCGCGCAGGACAACGCGCTTGAGGACAAGGCTTTCGTCGTCGGGCGTCAACGGGTCCAGCACGATCCATCCGCCACCGACGGCAAATTTCCAATTGCCGCCTGGCTGCGTCGGCGCGGCGAATTCGGCTCGCAATGTCAGGCGAGCGGCTTCGGTCGTGATCTTGAACGGCACGCGCAGCGTCCGCCGGGCAATGTCCCAGTCAAGCCCAAACTCGGCATGATTGATCGCGATCTGATGATCGGGGTCGGCGGGATCGCCGATCGTGCCGCCTTGCGCAATGATCGAGCCCGAAATGGTCTGCGGTGTCCCATCCGCTGCGATGTCGGAGCGGATCGAAGCCGACACCAGCGTGTCGGAGCGCACCTTGGATTCCGCCATGCGCAGAGCAAGCAGATCGTCGAGCACGACTTTGCGCGCCTCGAGCTGCAAATGTCGCGACCCCTGAGGCGTCGGCGTCAGCGCAGCGCTCAACACCCACGGCCGCTCCTCGTTCTCCGACACGACCGTCAGCATCGCGCCGCCAGCTTTCGGCCGCTTGAGGCTCAAACCGATCCTGGATAGCGTCCAACGGTGTCCGTCGCGGCGGTCGTCAATCGTCAGGCTGCCGTTGGCGATGCCGATTTCACTCAACGCCCGGCCGTCGAAGCCGTTCGCGCCATCGTCAAGCCCCAGCTTATCCAACCTGCTGCTCCAGGCGAGCAACGCCGCAAAGTTGGTCGCGATGCTGCGCTCCGCCATCGCTTGAAAGGAGAAGTCGCGTGGCTGGTCTGCCTTCGGTGGCGCGGATTTGACTTGCGGCTGCACCGGCTGCTCTCCACGGACCGGCGCAATAGAGACGATCGGCTTTGTTCCGCCGACCAGCACGTTCATCTGCCCATCGGGGTCGATGCGAACCGTCATGTTGGCATCGACAAGACGAAGGCTTTCGGCGCGCGGGCTCGCGAACAGCATACTCGCCCCCGAAATGCCCACCTCCGCCTTGGGTGCAACCGCCACTGTTGCGCCCGCCGCATCCAGCAGCACGATGTCGCGCAGGCGCAGGGCGATGTGACCCTGGGCATCACGCTCGAGTTGGGTGCCGCCGACCTTGACGTGGTATCTGTTGCCAAGATTTTGCTCGATAGCCGAGGTCAGCCACGGCGTTGCCAGGTCGAGCATGATCGGGCCGCTCGAGAGCCGCCACCACAACGCGCCGCCGCCGGCCAGCACCAGCACGAGAACAGCGGCAACGCCGATCGCCAATCGGCGCATCAGCGGATGCCGTCGGTCGAACAGCAACCAGAGGTTAAACGGAAGCCGCCAATTGGATTTCCAGGCAAACCGGGGAAGCGCCCATCGGCCAAGAATCCGCTGTCTAAGAATGCGCTTTCCAAGGATCTGCTTTGACGCACCCGCCGGTCCGCAAGCACCAGCTTGGTTGCGCCGATGCGCATCGAGCGCCGCTTCCAATTCCTGGAGCGCCGCGATGTGCGGAATGCTATCCTTGTCCTTCATAACGCGATCGGCCGTCCCCTCGTCCGCCGGTTCAAGGCCACGCCGCTTCAATGCCACGCTTGCCCGGCCAACCGATTCTCCTCAAGCGATTCTCCTGGAGCCTCAAAGGGTTCGCACGAAACCCCGAAAATCGCCACCGCCCACCCATTACGCCGACTTCAGCTTGATCCTTTGAAAACGACGAAAGGAAGGCGCATGAGCGCAAACATCGCAGCCGGTGACAAGGCCCCCAGCTTCCGGCTCCCCCACGATGGCGGCGGCGAGGTGTCGCTTGCCGACTTCAAGGGGCGCAAACTGGTTTTGTATTTCTATCCCAAGGCCAACACCTCCGGTTGCACGCTTGAGGCCAAGGACTTCACGCGGCTCGCGGCGGCCTTCGCCCGTGCCGACGCCGCGATCCTGGGCGTCTCCGCCGACCCGATCCCCAAGCAGCAAAAATTCAAAGCCAAGCAGGCTCTCTCGATCATGCTGGCCTCCGACGAAACCCATGAGGTCCTCAAGGCCTATGGCGTCTGGAGCAAGAAATCGATGTTCGGCCATAGCTACATGGGCATCCTGCGCAACACCTATCTGATCGGCCCCGACGGCAGGGTCGCCCGGGTCTGGGAAAAGGTGAAAGTCCCGGGCCACGCCGAAGACGTGCTTGCAGCAGCCAAGGCACTGTGACGCCGGCCACACCACAAGACACGCCGCGCCGGCGCACACCTTCGATTGACCAACCCATTGCATTTTTCTCGTATCATTCGGGGAAAATTAACCATGCATGGCTGAAATCGACATCCACGAACGCCGGCGTTGGGGACCGGTGCTTGGGGAGTATCGATGTCCCATCGGCCGGTTCGCCAGCAGCATCGCGATTATCGCGCCGATTCCGGCCGTATGACCGCTCCCGCCCCAACTCCCCGCCGCGCGCCTGTGCGGACCGGCTACACACTGGGTCACGCCGGCCGCCATGTCCGGCTCGGCCCGGTAACATTCTGGATCGCTGTCGGCAGCCTCGTGGTCATGGCCGGCTGGTCGCTCGCAACCGGCACCTACTTCGCGTTCCACGACGACGTGCTGACACGCCTGATCGCCCGCCAGAAGGAACAGCAGTTCGCCTACGAGGACCGCATCGCCGAACTGCGCACGCAGGTCGACCGGATCACCGGCCGCCAATTGCTCGATCAGGAACAGTTCGAACAGAAGCTTGAACAGGTCATACGCCGGCAGGCCACCCTGGAGCAGCGGGCCTCCATGCTGGCCGGAGTATCCGACCCAGCGACGACCGGCTCGATCAAAAGCCGCCCCACTCCGATCGACGAGCCCCAACGCGGCGGGACGCCCAAGGCTTCGCCGATCAGCGATACGACCACCATCATTACGACACCGTCTCACCGCGAAGCGCGGCTGGACGCACGCAAGCACTCGGGTTGGGCCAGACGCCTGATCGGTGCGGCGGAGCCGGCATCCGCCAGTCTCACGGGCACGCTGACACGGATTCAAGCATCGCTCGACCGCGTCGAGGCACGACAGACCGCAGCGCTCAACACGCTCGAAGCGCGCTACGACTCCAAAGCCAAACGCATCCGCGGAGTCCTGGTCGATCTCGGCATGAACCCGAAGAAAGCCGCGGCAGGGGCGGCCTCCCAAGCCACGGGCGGGCCGTTCGTGCCGGCAACGCTGCCGCGAAGTGCAGCTTCCTTCGAGCGCCAGTTCTATCGGCTCCAGCTCGCCCGCATGGATGCCGACCACCTGACACGCACGCTGAACACCGTGCCGGTGCGCAAGCCGATCGGTGGCGAGATCGACGTCTCCTCCAGCTTCGGCGTGCGGCCGGACCCGTTCCTGGGCCGGCCAGCGATGCACACCGGACTCGATCTGCGCAGCAGCATCGGCGACCCGGTCCGCGCCACCGCCAACGGCACCGTGACAATCGCGGGCTGGAACGGCGGCTACGGCAATATGGTCGAGCTCGATCACGGCAACGGGTTTGCGACCCGCTACGGTCACATGTCCGCCATCGAGGTGAAAGTCGGCCAGCATGTGCGGAGCGGGCAGATTGTCGGGCGAGTCGGATCGACCGGGCGCTCGACCGGACCGCATTTACATTACGAGACGCGGATCGATGGCGAGGCGGTCGATCCGCAACGGTTTCTGCGAGCCGGCTTGCGGCTCGGCAGCCTGTTGTAAGCCCCCCAAAAAATTGGGCGGCTCCGCAGCCGCCCAGTCTCGATCCCGTACAGGATTAGCTTGCTCAGTCAGCCACAGCGGATGTTGCGGAGCTCGGCAACATCGGGCGGAACTCCATTCAGCTTCCGCCGACCGGCCATCGATCGCAAAAGGCTACGCGGCAGAGTTTGAACGCCGAGTATCACAGCCGTGCTGCAAATGAATCAAATTGCACCGCTACGGTGCTGGAGTACTACTCCACGTCCTCGACCTTCTCCGGCCCGCCGCCGAATGCGCGCTGCGCCAGCACCGCCGCCATAAAGGGGTCGAGATCGCCGTCAAGCACTTCGCTCGGGGTCGGCGATGTCACGCCGGTGCGCAGGTCCTTCACCATCTGATAGGGCTGCAGCACATACGAGCGGATCTGGTGGCCCCAGCCGATGTCGGTGCGCGCGGCCTGCTCGGCCGCTGCCTGTTCCTCACGCCGCTTCAATTCGATCTGGTAAAGGCGAGCGCGCAACATATCCCACGCCTGGGCGCGATTCTTATGTTGCGAGCGTTCCTGCTGACAGACCACGGCGATGCCGGTCGGAATGTGCGTCAGGCGCACCGCGGATTCCGTCTTGTTGACGTGTTGGCCGCCGGCGCCGCCCGAACGCATGGTGTCAGTGCGGACATCGGCCTCGTTGATGTCGATCTTGATGCGGTCATCGACCACCGGATAGACCTGGACGCTGGCAAACGACGTATGCCGGCGCGCGTTGGAATCGAACGGCGAAATCCGCACCAGGCGATGCACGCCGTTCTCGGTCTTGAGCCAGCCGTAAGCGTTATGGCCCTTGATCTGGAGCGTGGCGGATTTGATGCCCGCGCCCTCGCCTTCGGACTCTTCGAGAAACTCCACCTTATAACCGTGCTGCTCCGCCCAGCGCGTGTACATGCGCAGCAGCATACCGGCCCAGTCCTGGCTTTCCGTGCCACCGGCACCGGCATGAACCTCGAGATACGTATCGTTGGCGTCGGCCTCGCCTGACAACAACGCCTCAAGCTCGCGCCGTGCCGCTTCCACCTTGAGCCGCTTGAGCGTCTCCTCGGCGTCGGTAATCACGCGCTGATCTTTCTCGGCTTCGCCGAGCTCGATCATGGTGATCTGGTCTTCGAGATCGCGGTCGATACGACCGATGGCGTCGAGTTGATCTTCGAGCGCGTTGCGCTCCTGCATCACGCGCTGCGCGGCAGAGGCATCGTTCCACAGCTCGGGGTCTTCAGCCCGCTGATTGAGCTCAGCCAGACGTGCCTTGGCCCGGTCGAAGTCAAAGATGCCTCCTCAGCAGCCCGACCGACCGCTTGATATCCTCAACCAACTTTTCCGTTTCGGCGCGCATGACTGGTCCGCTGCTTCGCTCTAGGCCGAGCCGATGTAACGATTGCGGGGCGATGACGCAACCCGGCACCGCCGGCGCACATACGTCGCGACTAAAGACCGGGTGCGTTCGCGCCGACACACACATTGCCAAATGATAACAAACAGGAGCTTCGATTGAGGGAACGCCCCCGGCTCGCTGATGTTATGACCGGATAAGCCAGATTTTTTGGATTCTCCAGACCCCGCCATGCCCCCAACGTCCATGCCCCCAACGTCCAAGACTGATTTCGCCGAGGCCGTGACCAAGGTCCCAGAGGTCACACTTATCTTCTGGATCATCAAGATCGCCGCCACCACGCTTGGCGAAACCGGCGGCGATTCGGTGACCATGACCCTGAACTGGGGCTACCTGACTGGCACGGCGATATTCCTGGTGGTCTTAGTGGTGCTCGTTGCCGTTCAGATTGCGACAAAGAAGTTTCATCCATTCCTTTACTGGGCCACGATTGTCGCCTCCACGACCTTCGGAACCACTATGGCGGATTTTGCCGACCGCTCCTTGGGCATCGGATACACCGGCGGCTCGGCGTTCTTGCTCGGATTGCTCTTGGCGACACTCGCACTCTGGTATTGGTCGCTTGGCTCGATCTCGGTGGAAACAGTCAACACACCGAAGGTCGAAGCGTTCTACTGGGCGGCAATCACATTCTCGCAGACCTTGGGCACCGCTCTCGGCGACTGGATGGCAGACACGACAGGTCTTGGATACGAAGGAGGAGCGCTCGTGTTTGCCGCCGGCCTCGCGGCGATCGCAGCCATTTATTGCTGGACCAATGTGTCGCGCGTTCTGCTGTTCTGGGCCGCTTTCATTCTAACCCGTCCATTGGGGGCAACACTGGCGGATTTCCTTGACAAGCCGCTCGACCACGGGGGATTGGCCTTGAGCCGGCCCATCGCGTCGGCTGTCATCGGCGCCTTCATTATCACCTGCATCCTGATCCTGCCTCAACGGGCCGGCAGGCTGGCTCACACCAGCTACGGGTAAACACCGCCACGGAGCGCGGGGTAGCGGCGCATCAAGCAGATTTCGGTCAAGCCGCCGATGCGCTTGGTGACCTAGTACAAACCGCTGCCGCGGCGTACGGCGCGCTCGGCGTCAGGCGAGGCACCCATGTAGCTGCCCGGGTACCCGCTCTGATAGCCACCGCCCTGGTAGCCATTATCCTGCTGCTGGTCGTAGCCAACGACGGAATAATTGTCGGGCGGCGCTGTGCCGGGCTTGAACGCCTCCAGAATAACCTTGCCGGTCGCGCCGGGGCTCACGCGCTGGCCGGTCTTGGCGTCGACACGGATCAGCTTGATGCCGGGCGGCACACGGAACGGCACCGCCGGCTTGTCGGCCAGCGCGATCTTGAGGAAATCGGCGACCACCGGAGCAGCCAGATGTCCGCCGGTCGCGGACCGGCCGATATGGCGCGGCTTGTCATAACCCATATAGACGCCAACCACGATATCGGGCGAGAAGCCGATGAACCACACGTCCTTCTCGTCATTGGTGGTGCCGGTCTTGCCAGCGACGGGCTTACCCACCGAGCGCACCACCGTCGCGGTGCCGCGCTGCACGACACCTTCCATCATCGACGTGATCTGATAAGCGGTCATCGGGTCGATGACCTGGCCGCGGCGATCCACCAGCGTCGGCTCGGGCTGGTTGTTCCACTTGTCGGCGTTGCAGCCCCGGCATTCGCGCTGGTCGTGCTTGTAAATCGTGCGGCCGTAGCGGTCCTGAATGCGGTCAATAAAGGTCGGGATGATGCGCCGCCCGCCGTTGTCGAACATCGAATAGGCGGTGACCATGCGCATCACCGTCGTCTCGCCAGCGCCGAGCGCATAGGAGAGATACGGCGGCAGGTTATCGTAGACGCCGAAACGCTTGGCGTATTCGGCGATCAGCGGCATGCCGACGTCCTGCGCCAGCCGCACTGTCATGACGTTGCGCGACTGCTCGATACCAAAGCGCAGCGTCGAGGGGCCGTAGAACTTGCCGCCGTAATTTTCCGGCCGCCACGCCGGCTGTCCCGGACCTTGATCGATTTCGAGCGGCGCATCCATGACGATCGAAGACGGCGTATAGCCGTTGTCGAGCGCGGTCGCATAAACGATCGGCTTGAACGAGGAGCCCGGCTGGCGCATCGCCTGCGTCGCACGGTTGAACTGGCTCTGGTCGTAGGAAAAGCCGCCGACCATCGCCAGCACACGGCCGGTCGCCGGGTCCATCACCACCATCGCGCCGGAAATCTCCGGCACCTGCCGCAAGCGCCAGGTATTGGATTCCTTGTTCAGAGGTTCGACATAGACCACGTCACCCGCCGCAAGCACCTGGTCGACCTTGGTGGGCGTCTTTCCACGCAGCCGCCCCTCGGTGGCTTTGGCCCATTTCACACCATCGAGGTTGATGATGCCGACCTCACGTTCCTTGGTGAGTGCCCCGCCGGGATCGCGCGCTGGATAAAGTCCGATGCGCGCCGACTGGTCGCTGGTTTCCAGCACCACCGCGAGCCGCCACGGCGCGATGTCGTTGAGCTGCTTGATCTCCGCAAGCTTTGGACCCCAATCGCCGGACAGCGCGATCTTGGCGACCGGGCCACGGAAACCTTGTCCTTCGTCGAATTTGACCAAGCCGTCGGTCAGCGTCTTGCGCGCCGCCACCTGCAGCTTGGGATCGAGCGTGGTGCGCACTGAAAGACCGCCCTCATAGAGCGCCTTTTCGCCGTACTTCTCATAAATCCAGCGCCGCACCTCCTCGGCAAAATATTCAGCCGCGAAGATGTGGGCACCCGACGGCCGCGATGTGACGTTGAGCGGCTCTTTTTTCGCCGCCTCGCCCTCCTCCGGCTTGATCGCGCCGGTCGAAACCATCTGGTCGATAACCCAGTTGCGCCGCTCGATCGCGCGGTCGTGCTGGCGGAATGGATTGTAATTGTTGGGGGCCTTCGGCAGCGCAGCGAGATAAGCCGCCTCGGCAATGGTCAGTTCGTGCACCGACTTGTCGAAGTAGAGCAGCGAGGCCGCAGCAACGCCATACGCGCCAAGTCCGAGATAAATCTCGTTGAGGTAAAGCTCGAGGATCTTGTCCTTGGAGTAGGTGCGCTCGATCTTGAGCGACAGCAGCGCTTCCTTGATCTTGCGCTGAAGCGAAACCTCGTTGGTGAGCAGGAAGTTCTTGGCGACCTGCTGGGTGATGGTGGACGCGCCCTGCGGGCGGCGGCCCGTTCCGTAGGTCTGGATGTAGAGCAGGCCGGCGCGGATGATGCCGCCGAAATCGAGGCCGTTGTGCTCATAGAAGTTCCGGTCATCGGCAGCGAGAAA
>JAFKKQ010000314.1 GCA_017304505.1 Hyphomicrobiales bacterium
ATGCTGCTGCCGTCGCCGCTGGCCCATGTCAGCTTTTCCGCAAACGTCGGCACAAGCTTGCGATGGCGGCCGATGACGACGCCTTGCGGAGATATGATGACATTGGTGTTGTAGATCGTCGCAAGGCTGTTGTTGCTGCGCTCGTTGATGCCGATGACGACATACACACCGGCCGAACGGGCCGCTTCGCACAGGACGTCAATTTCGGGGCCGGGAATCTCAATCGCGTTGAGGCACAGGCGCCGAAACCAGGCGCTCCCCTCAAGCGGTGTCATGCACCAGTTCCAATACGGATAGCCGGGCACGAAGACCTCGGGAAAGACGACAAGCTTCGCGCCGTTTCTCGACGCTTCAGCGATAAGATCGGACGCCTTGGCGACGGTCGCACCGCTGTCGAGAAAACACGGAGCGGCCTGGACCGCCGCCGCTTTGAAGATGGGCAGCTTATTCATGAGCGATCTGAAGCTCCTGTTGTCTTGGACTTTCGCTTGGAATCCCCGAACAGATTTGCCGCTGGCGCGTCAAACCCCGCAGATGCCTCTGCGGGCCGGCTTCGTTTTTGCTTCGATGGGTCTGTCGCAATCCGCTTGACGGACAACGGCTTCGGATGTGTGCGCGATCGGAATCGCCATCGATGCGCCTGATCGCGCGTTCGCGCGAAAACCGACTTGCGGGCACATCGAACGGCTGACCAATCACAGGCCTCACTCCGATCCGCCATGCTAGCTTGCCGGCCTCTCGAAGCGAGCGATTTCGGCGGTATGCATTCCGCGATGCAGAATGCGCCGTCGCGTCGCCTGGACGGATCGGCGGCGAACGAGCGTCGGAGCGTTATGAATCCAGGGAATTATTGCAATAAAATCAATGCCATAGATGTTGTCGGGCAAGTTTTTGAGGTGTTCGCGGACACTCGCAGAGCCGTTGTGCTGCGTGGTATTGCGACTTTAAGCCGTATGGAACCGGCGAAGGCCGACCGCGCGTTACGCACAACCATGACGGGTCTCGCCGGCAAGGCTGCTGCGCCGGTGATGACGGTGTCTCCCAGCGTTACACGGCGTTGCTCAGCATTGCTTGGCGGCAAGGCCGATGCCGTTTCGACGTCGCCCGATGTTTGCGACAAGACGCTGGGTCAATGGCGTAGTGCGCGAGAAAACACTTCGCAGCGCCATCGAACACGCGTTCATTATCATCATGCGCGAGCGGACATGATGCGCTCCGGATTTTCCGCAGCATGCGGCGGGAGCCGCGCGCTTTACCCATACTTAACCCTGCTCCGTCATTGTCGCGGCCAGCCCGTGTTGAGTAGCGCGTTCTATGACGTATCCGACCACGTCCTCGCCGGACGTCAGAACACCAAAGTCGCAAAATTCCTCATCCAATCGCGGGCGAACTCTCCTCAAGGGGGCGGTTGGCGGTCTGGCGGTCGTCGCGATCGGCTTCGCGACGGTGACGGCGGTCGCGATCGGGGTAGGGTGGCTGTTCGCCGCCGGCCTTCAGGCTCGATCGGACGTTCGATCTGTCGCCGCGCTCGTTCCGCTGTCGGGCGCGTTGGCTGCAAGCGGCTCACTGCACGACGCAACTGTCATGCCTCCGACGCTTGTCGCGGCTTCGCCACCGCCTGCGGTCGGGCCTTTCGTTGAAACGCTCACGCGCAATCCGATCGGCGCGCTGGCGCTCCTCGTTCCCAAGGTGCTTCCCCATAAGTCTGCGCCCTATCAGGCTGCGTCCCGTGAGGCTGGATCCCATGAGGCTGCGCCCCATAAGTCTGCGTCCCGTGAGGCTCCATCTCAGGCGGCTTCGTCCTACAAGCCCCGTCCCGACCGGGGCCATAAGTCGGACGACCGGATTGTGACTGCTTCTATCGGTCCATACCCCTCCAAGCATGTTGCCCCGGATGTCGCGTCGGTCAGCGGCTTCCGGAATCGTTCGACAGAGGATGTCTCGCGTCCGGTGCCGCTCCCCCGCATGCGGCCGCAGCTGGTGTCCTTGACGCCGGATGATGGCCTCGGAAGCAAGCCGGAGCCGTATTCCCGTTTTCGTCGAACGGCGATCTATGACATCACGGCGCAGACCGTGTATCTGCCCAATGGCGAACGGCTTGAAGCGCATTCCGGTCTGGGCCGTTTGATGGACGATCCGCTTCATGTCCGTCAGAAAAACCGCGGGGCGACCCCGCCGAACACCTACAATCTGAAGCTCCGGGAATCGCTTTTTCACGGCGTGCAGGCCATTCGGCTGACGCCCGTGGGCGACGGCGATATGTTCGGCCGGGACGGCATCCTCG
>JAFKKQ010000315.1 GCA_017304505.1 Hyphomicrobiales bacterium
GGACGACAAGCGCCCGCAGCTTTCCGACCTTCGCGAATCCGGCTCCATCGAGCAGGACGCCGACGTGGTGATGTTTGTGTTCCGCGAGGAATATTACCTCGCCAACAAGGAACCGCGCCCCGGCACTGAAGAACATTTGAAGTGGCAAACCGAGATGGACATCGTCACCGGCAAGGCCGAGATCATCATCGGCAAGCAGCGCCACGGACCGACCGGCACGGTGCAGGTGCACTTCGATGCCCATATCACGCGCTTCGGCGATCTTGCCAAGGATCAATATCTGCCCGAGCGGATGGGCGACTGATCGTCCCAGATGACGTGGGCGGCGACGATATGGGCCACGACAATCCGGGCCATGACGATGCGCGTCACGATGCGGTGCGCTCGGATGCCATGCGAGATGTGACCTATCGCACTTTACGGAGGTAACCGCATCGGCTTATAGCGGCCTCATGGCTCGCACGCCCCATCCTCAACCCGCGCCGCCGCCCGACCCCGTCACCGCCACCGGCGGAGAACCGCCGTTCGAGACCGGCGGGACTCTCACCATCGACCTCGACGCCATCCGCGCCAATTACCGGATGCTGGCGGCGCGCGTGGTGCCAAGCGAATGCGCCGCCGTGGTCAAAGGCGATGCCTACGGCTGCGGCATCGAGCCGGTCGCGGCAGCGCTGGCGCGTGCCGGCTGCCGGACGTTTTTCGTGGCCCATCCGGCTGAGGCGCGCCGCGTGCGTGCGGTGGCGCCGGAAGCCGTCATCTATGTCCTGAACGGGTTTTCGCCGGCCGCCGCTTCCGCGTTCACCGAAACCTACGCGCGTCCGGTGATCAACAGTTCGGTCGAACTCGCCGAATGGGACCATTTCGTCTCGTCGAGCGGCTGGGGCGGCGGCGCCGCGCTGCACGTCGACACCGGCATGAACCGGCTCGGGCTCACCATCGAAGAAGCGGCTGCGGTTGCTTCGCGCATCCAGACGACGCATCACGGCTTCGAACTGTTGATGAGCCACCTCGCCTGCGCCGACCGGCCAAACCACCCGCTGAACGACCAGCAGATCCGCCAATTCCGCGAAATCCGCTCGCTGTTCCGCGGCATCGCCAGTTCGCTGGCCAACTCGCCCGGCATCTTCCTCGATTCCTCCACCTATTGCGATGTGGTCCGTCCGGGCGTCGCGCTGTTCGGCGGCAACCCGACGCCGGGCCGGCCGAACCCGATGCAGCCCGTGGTCGATCTGAGGGGCCGCATCCTGCAGGTGCGGCAGGTCCCGCGCGGCGCAAGTGTCGGCTATGGCGCAACCTGGACCGCCAAGCACGACAGCCGCGTCGCCGTGATCGCCGCAGGCTACGCCGACGGCATCATGCGCTCGCCGACGCCGGGCGAAGGCGCGGCCAAGCGCGAGGTCATCATTGCCGGGAAACGTTGTCCGATGATCGGGCGCATCTCGATGGACCTGACAGCCGTCGATGTGACCGACCTGCCGCCAAACGCCGTGCGGCGCGATCAGATGGCCACGCTGATCGGCGAAGGGCTCGGCATCGACGAGGTCGCGGCCCAGTGCGGCACCATCGGCTACGAGGTGCTGACCAACCTCGGCCGGCGCTTCCACCGGGTGTGGAAGGTCGGCTGAGCGCCAGCGGCTGGAAAACGGACTTTCCCGCAACGCCGCCGCTTAATGTTCTTGAAATGTTCTCATGACACCTTTAGCCTCGACCCTCCAAAAGGGAGATTCGGGGATGGCCATTCATGGCATCACGTCGCGAGACGGCATCGGTTTGACGATATTCGTGCCGCATGGCCGCCAGCAGGAAGCCGCCGCGTTCTATCTGGTTGCGTTCGGAGCGACCTCGCCCCGACACTGGATCAGTCCGCGCACCGGCGAGGTCACCGGCATCTATATTGCGGTCGGCCGTGCCACGTTCACCGTAAGCGGAGCCAATCCGAAACGCGAAACCGATCCGAGCCTGCCCGGCCCCTGCGCCGTTCCGCCGCCCGGCCGTGGCAGCACGATCTTCCAACTCTGCGTCGACGACGTCGATGCAACCGTCAAGATCGCAGCCGCGGCGGGCGCCACGGTGCGCACCCCGCCGGAAGACGCCGATTGGGGCGACCGCGTCGCCACCATCGTCGACCCATTCGGACATATCTGGGCGCTGGCCACGATCAGCCGCGAGATATCGGCGGACGATTTCAACGCGCGCGGCAACATCCAGCTTATCGAAGCCGCTTAACGCATACGCCTGCACAACGTATCGCGGTTTTCCGAAAGCATTCCGAACGCATCA
>JAFKKQ010000316.1 GCA_017304505.1 Hyphomicrobiales bacterium
GGCCTCGACGGCACGCCCGGGATCAGCACCGATGACGGACAGACGACCGGTGCTTCTTTGGTCGCAGACACTTCACTTGCGGTGGAGACCCTGGCCGCAGCCGAGACGGCCTCGGTCATGACGGTGCCGCTTTCCGATGATCAGGTTGGTGCGATCCCGGCCACCGAGGTCGATATGGCGCGTGGCCCGCCGGTCAAGACGCTTTCCGCCCGTGGCCCGCCTTCGGTCGATTATCTTGTTGCCGAGCCTGCCGCGCCTCCTGCCACTACCCTCGCATCCACACTCTCCCCCGCCGATCTTCAGAGCCTCGCCGATCTCGCGCTCGCGATGTGGTCCGACGCTCTCGCCGCCAAGGGCCTCGCCCTTCCGGCCGGCGCTCCGACTTTCCTGATCTCCGATCTTGCTGATGGTGTCCTCGGCTCGTACGACCACTCGACCATCCGCGTAGACGTCGACGCGTCCGGCCACGGCTGGTTCGTCGATCCGACCCCGCGCGACGCCTCGGAGTTCTCACTCGACCTCGGGACCGATCGCCTCGGTGCCGCACCTGGCAGCGCCGCCGCGGGTGCGATGGACCTGCTGACCGTGGTCTTGCATGAGATCGGCCATTGGGCCGGGTACGACCACGACTCTGGTGCCCCGCTGATGGCTGCCGTGCTCGGAACCGGCCAGCGAGTGCTCCTTGACCTTGACGGAACGGCGGGACCAGCGAGCGATCAGCCGGTGGCTGGCGCCCTGTTCGATGGCGCTACGGTCAATCTGGCAAACGCGACGGCAGCTGATCCGACGCTCGGTATCACGATCACGATCGGTACCGATGGCCGGGCTACGGTTTCGGGCGCGCTGGACAATACCCAGAACGGCACGTCGGCTGGTCCGGTCACCAGCATCATCGGAAACGTTCTCAACAGGTTCCGGCTGGTCGCGCCGGACCAGGAGAACACGTGGCACCTGACTGGTCTGAACACCGGCGACCTCACGTCGGGTGCTCTCGGTCTCATCCACTTCACGTCCATCGACTACCTCAACGGTGGAAACGCGAAGGACACCTTCGTCATCGATCAGTTGGCGGGCGTGACCGGTGACATCGATGACGGTGCCGGCACTCTGGCGCTCCAGTTGTTCGATTTCCTCTATGTCAGCGTCGACGGCGGCTTTGATTTCACGACCGCGACCGGGGATTTGGTCCGCAATGACAGCTATATGTATAATGACGTCACGTATCGCGTCCTGAGCGCCACGGGCGTTGACGCGTTCGTGGGCAACGGTCCGCCGTCCGATCCGTCGGCGGTGGGATTGTCGCTCACCGACGTCAACTTCAGTCTGGTCCTGTTTGCGGACGACGAGGGCACCGTCTACACCGCGTTGAAGACGTCTGGCGGCGCGGCGAGCGTGGTCGGAGTTCCAGACCTGCTCCTCAACGCATGGTCCTTCGGCGTCCAACTGAACCAGACCAGCGACACCGCCCATCCGAACCGCGTACTCGATTTCGACGATGGCGCAGACGATGCCGTGGCTGGTATTCCTGTGACGCCGTTGGCCGGGCCGGCGATCGACTTCGAAGGCGAGAATGGCAGCCTGCTGGATTTTGTCGGCTCGGCATCGGTCGACATTGCCGGCGCCGTAATCATCAAAGGAACGTTCGAGCTTGCGGCAGGTCAGGTCAGCAGCGCCGATCTGCCCAGCGGCACTGGTCATGAGGCCGATGCGCTCGCGCTCATGTTCACGGGTGTGGACGTGTTCGTCGGGGTCGGTGGCAGTTTGAACAACGGCGGCACCCCGGACGACTACAGCGACGATACCATCGAAAGCGGCACGGTCGGGTTCCGGGCGTTCGTCGGCGCTCTGACAATCGTGAGCATCAAGGATCGGGGGACTACGGACACCACGACCGATGACACGAGTTATCTCGGAATCGCGCTCGATGGCTTCAACGGCAGCCCGATCGGCCTGGCAGGTCAGGTTGTGTTCAACGGTTACGATATCGATGCCGTATTGAATCGGGTGAGCGGCTCCGACGACAAGCTCGACTGGAGCAACTTTGACTATACGGGGCTGGACCTCGATGCGGCGCTGAGCGCGCTTAATTCGACGAACCTCGGTTCGCTGACGGCCGATGTTGATCTGTCGATTTCGGGCGCGGCGTCTTTGAACGTGCTCGACGGTCTGGTGGTGCTGAAGGTCGACGGCTTCACGATGACGCTCGGCGAGATGAGCGGCACGGACGGCACCACGGAGCTGACGGACGCACGGGCGCTGGCGGTGACGCTGAC
>JAFKKQ010000317.1 GCA_017304505.1 Hyphomicrobiales bacterium
CTTGTCATCAGAGCCTGAATGGGAACGTTCTCTGAGAACGTTCTCATCGTTCCATGCCGGCCGCCGCGAGTCAACCGCGATTCGCGTTTGGCGGGGGTTGGCGATGAAGGGCCGTTCCATCCCGCGCGACTGGAATCATCTGCCCTGCGGCGGGTGATGCTCTCGGATTGCGGTTCGCGCTGATCGGCAGGCACATGTAGTTGCCCCGTGGCAACCGCCTTGCGCCATCAGCGCTGGATGATTGGGCTTGAGTTATTGGCCTGATTGAACTGAAGTGAACGACCCGAGACATAGGTGACGTTTTGTACCGGACACATAGGTAACACTTTTCGCTTTTCGCGGGAGGTGTTGATGCCGTGGAGAGAGTGTTCGGTGATGGACGAACGTGTTCGTTTTGTCGGCCGTATTCTGGACGGCGAGAGCATGAGCGATGTGTGCCGGCAATTCGGCATCTCGCGCAAGACCGGCTACAAGATCTTCAATCGCTACCGGCCGGAGGGGCTTGAAGCGCTCAGCGACCGCTCGCGTCGGCCTGTCAGGTATGCCAACCAGCTGCCCGACCAGATCGAGCGGCTGATCGTCGATACCAAGCGGGAGAAGCCCCACTGGGGCGCCCGTAAGATACGCGAGCTCCTGGTCCGCAAGTTCGCCGGCGACGTGCGCATCCCCGCCAAATCGACGGTCCATGCCGTGCTCGACCGGCACGGCCTTGTGAGCCAGGCGCGCAAGAGGCGAAGGGCGAACAAGGCCGAGGGCACGCCGCTGTCTGAGGCCGTCCGGCCCAACGACCTGTGGTGCGCCGACTTCAAGGGCGAGTTCAAGACGGGCGATGGCCGCTACTGTTACCCGCTGACGGTGACCGACCAGGCCTCGCGCATGATCCTCGCCTGCGAAGCCCTTGAATCAACGAGGGAGCAGCCGGTCATCGAGGCCTTCATACGCCTGTTCAGGGAACGCGGGCTGCCGGTGGCGATGCGAAGCGACAACGGGTTACCCTTCGCGAGCCCCAACGGGCTCTACAATCTGTCGAAGCTGTCGGTCTGGTGGCTGAGACTCGGTATCGCCATCGAGCGCATCAAGCCCGGCCACCCGCAAGAGAACGGCCGTCACGAGCGCATGCACCGTACCCTGAAGCAGGAGACGGCACGGCCGCCCGGCATGAACGCCCTGCAACAGCAGGCCCGCTTTGACGACTTCGTCAGCCAATTCAACGAGGAACGCCCGCACGAGGCGCTCGCCATGAAGACCCCGGCCGAGATCTATCGCCCCTCTTCACGGACTTATGACGGCCTGCCGGAACTGGCCTACCCCTTCCACGACAAGGACATCATGGTGACCGCCTGCGGCCGCATCTGCATGCACCGAAAAAAGATCAACGTCTCCACCGTGCTCGCCGGTCAGAGGCTCGGAGTGAAGGAGGTCGACGAGGGCATTTGGCTCGTCTCCTTCATGCACTATGATTTGGGATACATAGACCTGGAACAGAGAACCCTGCAGACCATCGACAGCCCGTTCGGCACGAGACTGTCACCCATGTCTTAGGTACGATCTGTTACCTATGTCTCCGGGCCGTACACAATTTTAAAGTGGTAGCGGAGGAGGGATTCGAACCCCCGACACAAGGATTATGATTCCTCTGCTCTAACCGACTGAGCTACTCCGCCCCGCTGCCGGGCTCGGGCCTGGAGCCCGCTTACCTCAGCAAGGACGCGCGGATATAAGGGGGGTGTGGTAACCCTGTCAAGGACGGTTGGCTGCGGATCTGGTAAAGCCGGAGCCGGACTTCCAACAAGCACGCGACGCCACCGGATTCGGCCCTGAAATACCTTTTCTGGGCAGCCGAAGCAGGGGCGCTGCGGCACAGCCGCCGTTCCGGTGCTCCACCCGGGGTGCGCAACAGCGCCGCGCCGGGGTTGAGTTCGGCCCGCCGCATCGATATGTGTCTGGCACAGACTTTCAGGTATCTTATTGATGAAACCGCGCATCGCCGTCCTTGGTTGCGGATATTGGGGATCGAACCATATCCGCACGCTCAAATCGCTTGGCGCGCTCTATGCCGTCTCCGACGCAAACCGTCCTCGCGCGGAGGGGTTCGCCAGCGAGCAGGACTGCCTCGCCATCGATCCCGAAGAACTCTACGGCCGCGAAGATATCGACGCCATCGTCATGGCGCTGCCGCCGCAATTCCACGCCGAGTGCGCGATCCGCGCGGTGCGGAACGGAAAGGACGTGCTTGTCGAGAAGCCGGTCGCGCTGACCGTCGCCG
>JAFKKQ010000318.1 GCA_017304505.1 Hyphomicrobiales bacterium
CAACAGCACCCGGTAGAGATTCGGCCGCTTGGTCTGCGGCTTGGTCTTCGTGATGACGGCGGTTCCCGGGTTACCCCGGTCCCCGCCGCGCTTTTTGTCGCCGTCCCCGGCAAGCCGTTCCGGTGCCGCGCGCGCGCCGGCCCGTGAAACCGCTTTTTGGCGGCCCGGGGGCTCTGCGGGGGTCGTTTTCGGCCTCATCATCGGCAATACGGCGGACAGTCCAGACACAGTGGCGTAATTTCCCATCACCCCAATCATAAGGGTCCATCCGCCAGCCTGCCAGACGGCCGAGCCAGCATCATTCACAGGCTATTGGCGCCCGTCCCGACGGCGGCCTCCCTCTGGGCAACAAATAAGCAGTGCTTGACAGAACGCAATTGCGGAAAATTCGCGGCGATTTTCGCCGAAATTTCGATCATTTTATCTTAGGCATTTTCAATATCTGAGACAGATGATCCGAAAAATACTTCAAAAACGCATCGTATTCGAATCCAGTCCGCCATACGAACCACGGTCAGCACCAGGGTTTTCCGCCAATGGCCCTCAGACATTTCTTTCGGAACCGCGACGGCTCCGTCGCGCCGATGCTCGCCCTTGCCGCATTGCCGCTGTTCGGCTTCGTCGGCGCGGCCATCGACTTCAGCCGCGCGGCATCGATACGGACCTCGATGCAGTCCGCCGTCGACGCCAGCGCCCTGATGCTGTCCAAAAGCGCGCCGACGCTCGACCCTGCCGATCTCGAACAGAAATCGTCTGACGCCTTCAAAGCGCTGTTCACCCATCCCGAGGCGCAGAACGTCCAGGTCGCCGCGGTCTTCAATGAGCCCCAGCAGGGCAACTTCTCGCTGACGGTGACGGCGAACGCCACGGTCAACACGCTGTTTGCCAGGCTGCTCGGCCGACCCCAGATCGACCTGTCGGCCTCCTCCGAAGTGCTGTGGGGGATCAAAAGGCTCAATCTGGCGCTGGTTCTCGATAACACCGGCTCGATGCAGCAGAACGCCAAGATGGACAACCTGAAGACGGCCGCCCACACCCTGCTGACGACCTTGCAGAACGCCGCAAAAAAGCCAGACGACATCAAGGTCGCGATTGTGCCGTTCAGCACCGACGTCAATGCCGGAACCGAGAACGCCGGCGCGTCCTGGATCGACTGGACCGAATGGGAGGCGGCCAACGGAACCTGCAGCAACGACAACTACAACAGCAAAAGCCGCTGCGAGCGCAACGGCAAGACCTGGACGCCGAACGCTCACAGCACCTGGAACGGTTGCGTCTACGATCGCGACCAGAACAACGACGTCACGAACGCCGCGACCGTACCCGGATCGCCGGCGACGCTGTTCCGCGCCCACCAGGCATCGAGCTGCCCTGTTTCGATGATGCCGCTTTCGACCGACTGGACCGCGCTGAACACGAAGATCGACGCCATGACTCCGACCGGCAATACCAACGTGACCATCGGACTGGCCTGGGGTTTCCAGGCTCTGTCTCCGGTCGAACCCTTCAACGCGCCTGCGCCGGAAACCGACCTGGACAAGGTGATGGTGATCCTGACCGATGGCGAGAACACCCAGAATCGCTGGAGCTCAAGCGCCACATCGATCGATGCGCGCACGCAGAAAGCCTGCGACAACATCAAGGCTGCGAACATCAAGGTCTATACCGTTCGCGTCATCAACGGCGACGTGTCCCTGCTGAAGGGCTGCGCGACCAAGCCGACGATGTACTACGACGTACAGCAGGCCGATCAACTCAACGGCGTCTTCAGTTCGATCGCACAAAACCTCGCGAACCTGCGCATCACGCATTAGGCGGGGTCGGTCGGCACGGCCCGCATCCTTACCGCGGAGCTAACGCCGACCGCGTGCTTTCCGACATCGCGTTTGGCACCCGTTTACGCAACGTGAAAACGGCGGGAACTTCGGCCCGATCCGTCGATTTTTCCTGAGTTTCTGCAATCGACTTTACGCAGTTTTCACGCATCCTGTTTACGTCTGTCCCGGCAATAGCCTCCAACACGTCCAACAGGACAGACGGCCATGACCGCCAAATCATTGTTCGGTTTCTTGTGCCGGCGCGCGCACGAATTGCGCCGCGCGGACACCGCCAACGTCACCCTCACCTTCGCGCTGGCTATTGTGCCGGTGGTCGGCCTGGTCGGCGCTGCGGTGGATTACAGCCGCGCCGCCGCGACCCGGACGGCCATGCAATCCGCGGTGGACTCGACGGCTCTGATGCTGTCGAAAATCGCAACG
>JAFKKQ010000319.1 GCA_017304505.1 Hyphomicrobiales bacterium
CTGCGCCAGGCAGAGATCGAAGCGGCTGAGCATCGCCCCAATGGTCCGCGGCGCCGACCGCCAGCGGCGGAACGAACGCTCCGACACCCGACCGTTGACCAGGATCAGCGGGATGTTGCGCGCCGCGCTGGCCATGATGAGGTTGGGCCACAGATCGGATTCGACGAACAGCGCGAGACTCGGCCGCCAATGATCGAGAAAGCGCGCAACGAATTGCGGCATGTCGATCGGCACGAACTGATGGATCACGCCCGGCGGCAATCGCCGCCTGGCAAGTTCGGCGGCCGTGACTGTGCCTGTCGTGACCAGAACGGCGATATCGCGCGCATGGATGCGCTCGATCAAAGGCAGGATGGCCGTCAACTCGCCGACGCTGGCGCCATGCAGCCAGACCAGCGGGCCGACCGGCCGCGGGATCGTGCTTTGGCCGCGGCGCTCGGGAAGCCGCTCGGCGCTCTCCTTGCCGCGCTTGAGGCGGCGGTTGAGCAACAGGTCCGCCGCAGGCACCGCCGCCGCCGTCAGCAGGCGATAGGCTTTCAGCGTGAGCGGAGAAGGACTAGCCATGAGGATCGCCTCCGGCCTGTCCATCGGCCAGCTCGTAAGCGCGGCCGGTGACGGCGTTGAGCGATTCCTCGAGCGCGACACGCGCGAGTTCGAGCGTCTCGGCGCTGGCGTCGGCCGGCACATGAATCGGTGCCCCGGCGACGCCCCCGCCCCGACCGAACGGCAGATTGATGGTGGTGCGGTCCCAGTTGTCGAGCACGATGCGCCGCCGTGTCGCGATCGCCATCGGATAGATCGGCCGGCCCGACACTTGCGCGATCTTGATGATGCCGAGCCCGGCGACCCGCGCGACCTTCGGCACATCGGCGGTCAGCGCGACATTCCAGCCGTCGTTGAGCGCACCGACAATGGCATTGAAAGCGAAGACCCCGCCCTTCCTGGAGAAGTCGTTGCCGTGCGATCCCGAGCCGCGAATGGTGCCGATGCCGAGCCGCTCAGCCGCGACGGCGTTGATCTCGCCATCGCGATGGCGCGAGATCAGCACCTTGGCTTTCTGCCCCGGCGGCTTAACGAACGGCATCAGGAAATGCTGCCCATGCCACATGGCGAGGATGATCGGCGCGTGTTTCGGAATCCGATCATAGGCGTCCGGCGGCTCGATGGTGAGTCGTGTCGTATGCCAAACCAACCGCAAATAATGCGCCGCGGCCAGTCCGCTCGCCCGTTGGACCGCAGGAGATCGGGTCAACCGCCGGATCAGCATGGGCCAAGGCCCGCCTAGCGCGCCTGCCCCGCGCTGGTCGCCTCGGGGTCGAGCAGCCGGTGCAGGTGGACAATGAAATAGCGCATGTGGGCATTGTCCACGGTCTGCTGCGCCTTGGCCCGCCAGGCGGCGTGAGCGCTCGCGTAGTTCGGGTAAATGCCGACCAGATCGAGTTGGTCGAGGTCCTTGAATTCATGCGCGTCGAGCCGACTCAGTTCGCCGCCGAACACGAGATGGAGCAACTGTTTCTTCGGAGCCGGTCCGGGCATTTCTCGTTCCTTTGCATGGAGCGTCGCGCCACCACTCGGCGTCATGCGAGCCCATTGGTCTGTGTGCGGATGAGGTCGATCACAGCCGCATACCGGCCGCGCCCCCCGGCGATCAGAATGCCGTGGGCCGGTTCAGGCTGATTGTAGATCGGCACCCGGCCATCGAGCGCAGTCATGACGCCACCGGCTTCGTGCACCAAAAGGTCGGCAGCCGCAAGGTCCCAGTCATGGCTGTTACCGCCTGCGATGGCGACATCCAACGCGCCATCCGCCACCCGGGCAAAGCGCAGCGCCAGCGAATGCACACGCGGCATGGGGACGATGGGCGGAACCTGAAGCGCCATGCGGTCCAGCATCCGCTTCGGGCCGCCGATGCGGGCGCCGTCGAGCCCGCCGCCCATATTGGCGCGGATCGGCGCGCCGTTCCGGGTCGCCCCGCCGCCTGCGACTGCCACGAACATCTCGTCGGTCGCCGGCGCGAACAGGGCCGCAACCACCGGGCGGCCGGCTTCGACCAGAGCCACCGACACCGACCAGTCCTCCCGGCCCGCCATGAAGGCGCGCGTGCCGTCAATCGGGTCCACGATCCAGATGCGGCGCGCGCCGAGCCGCGCCGGGTCGTTCTCGCTTTCCTCCGACAACCAGCCGTCGCCCGGAGCCACCAGACGCGTGCGCAGAAGATCGTTCGAGGCGATATCGGCCTCGGTGACGGCTGGGCCTCACCCTTGGTCCAGGTCTTGAGCGGCCCGCGGAAATAGGACAGCGCGACCGAGCCGGCCTCCCTCACCGCCGCGGCAAGACGGGCCATGTCGGCGGCCCGGTCCTGCAGGCCGGAGGCTGGCTCAGAGACCGGCAACGGTCAGCCCTTCGATCCGCACCGTGGGGGCGTTGGTGCCATACCGGAACGCCAGGTCGTTCGCCGGCGTCAGCGACCGGAACACTTCAAGGAGGTGGCCGGCAATCGTCACCTCGCTCACCGCATAGGTGCGTTTGCCTTTTTCGATCCAGAAGCCCGAGGCGCCGCGGCTGTAATCGCCGGTCACCAGGTTGGCGCCGGACCCGATCAGGTCGGTCACGTAGAAGCCTTCGTCGATGTCCGCGATCAGTTCGTCGGGGCTGCGTGCGCCCGGCTCCAGATGCAGATTGGTCGGCCCGGGCGATGGCGTCGACGATGCGCCGCGATGGGCGTGGCCGGTGGTGCCGAGGCCAAGCTCACGGGCCGTCGCGCTATCGAGCAGCCACGTCTTCAGCATGCCGTCTTCAACAAGCGCCATGCGCGAGCCGGCGACGCCTTCCGCGTCGAACGGACGCGAACGCAGGCCGCGGCGGCGGAACGGATCGTCGACGACGTTGATGCCCGCAGCGAAAATCCGTTCGCCGAGCTTGTCTTTCAGAAAGCTTGTCTTGCGCGCTATCGCAGCGCCATTGATCGCGCTCGACAGATGGCCGAGCAGCGAGCCGGAAACCCGCGTGTCAAACACCACCGGCACCTTGCGCGTCGTGACCTTGCGCGGATTGAGCCGCGCGACCGCTTTTTCGCCGGCGCTCCGTCCGATCGCCTCCGGGTTATCGAGATCGGCGGCGTGCAGGGTCGAGGAGAAGTCGTAGTCCGTCTCCATCGCGGTGCCCTCGCCCGCGATCGCCTGCATCGAGATGCTGTGACGCGATCCCAGATACGCGCCGGAAAAGCCGTGGCTCGTCAGCAGCACCATGCCGCCGATTCCGGCGGATGCCGACGCGCCGCCCGATTTGCTGACGCCCTTGACCGCGCGGCCCGCCTCCTCGGCGCGGCGGGCCAGCGCTTCGAGCGCGGCAACATTCGGCAAGGCGCGATCGACCAGATCGAGATCGGGAAAGCTTTTGGCGAGTTGCGATGGATCGGCCAATCCGGCGAAGCGATCCTCCGGCGCGACGCGCGCCATCGCCACGGCACGCTCGGCCAACGCTTTCACGCCGTCGCCGTTCAGGTCGTTGGTCGAAACCACCGCCTGCTTGCGGCCGACCATCACGCGAAGGCCCATGTCGTTGCCTTCGGCACGCTCGGATTCCTCCACCGCGCCATCGCGCACCTCGATCGACTGCGACACCGATCGCATCGCCACGGCGTCGGCCGAGTCGGCGCCAGCCGAGCGCGCAGCAGCGATCAGCCGCTCGGCGAGTGCGATCAGAGGAGATTGGTCGAACAGGGAATCCATCGGGTTCTTTCTGGTTGGAAGGCGCAAATCTGACAACAAGACAAATCCGTTCGCCAACAGATAAGCCCGATTCCACACGGATTCGAGGGCGTTTGCAAAATTTGCACGATACCCGGCAACGCT
>JAFKKQ010000116.1 GCA_017304505.1 Hyphomicrobiales bacterium
GGAGCTCCGGCGGCGGGGTGACGACGAGATTGCGCGCTTGGCCACGGGCGACACCTTGAATTGCGTGCCGGCCTTGTATCAGGCAGGCGCGGATTCCGCCACCGGCCGCAGCCTATTCGGCCGGCGCGTGGACACCCAGCACCGTTAACGACCGCGTGCCCCCGGTCGGCCCTTGGAATTCGATGGCTTGGCCCACCGACAGGCCGATTAAAGCGGCGCCAATCGGCGTCAAAACCGAGATCCGGTTCGAATCGATGTCGGCCTGGTGCGGATAGACCAGCGTCACCCGGCGCACCTTGCCGTTGGCGTCGTCGCGAAACTCCACCTCAGAGCCCATCGTGACCAGATTCGGCGGAGCCTCCGCGGGATCGACCACGCGGGCGCGCTCCACCTCGCGCGCCAGAAAGTCGGCGGTGCGAGGAAACTGGTTTGCGGCGGCGTTGGCAAGACGCTGAAGCTGCGCGAAATCCGCCGCGCTGAGCGCGATGGGCGGCAATGCCTTCAACTCGGCCATGTTCATGGTCCTTCCTTTCAAAAAGGTGGTATGCGGCCTATGCCGCGCGCCGCCGTTGGCGGCTTGTTGGTGTTCGACGATGATGGGGGATGAAGAAAAACAGGCCCGGACGACGAATAGGGGATCGCGTCCGGGCTACCGGCCTGCGTGCAGGTGACCGGCCCGGGCGAACAGCGCGATATGCTGGCGCGACAAAGCGAACATATTTTAAATCTAGGGTCGAAAACCACGAAGTCAATGAGCCCGGCGATCGGTCGCAGCCGCTCCGGCGTTAGGGCGCCAAGCCCGGGCAACGGCCGCAAGGACGAATTGCAATCCGTTCCAGGTTTACCTAAGTCGCTGGCAGAACGCCGCAAAGAGGCGAAAGGATCATCGCTCCATGCAGTCACAACCCGAACTCTGGCACGGCACCACCATCCTGACCGTGCGCAAGGGCGGCACGGTCGCGATCGGCGGCGACGGCCAGGTGTCCATCGGCCAAACCATCATCAAGGCCAACGCGCGCAAGGTGCGCCAGCTCGGCAAGGGTGATGTGATCGGCGGCTTCGCCGGCGCCACCGCCGACGCCTTCACGCTGTTCGAGCGGCTCGAAGCCAAGCTCGAACAATATCCGGGCCAGCTCATGCGGGCGGCGGTGGAGCTGGCCAAGGACTGGCGCACCGACCGCTACCTGCGCCGGCTCGAAGCCATGATGATCGTCGCCGACAAAGAAGTGTCGCTGGTGCTGACCGGCACCGGTGACGTGCTGGAGCCGGAAAACGGCATCGCCGGCATCGGCTCGGGCGGCAACTATGCGCTGGCCGCCGCCCGCGCGCTCGCCGACGGTCCGCTCGATGCCGAAGCGATCGTGCGCAAGTCGCTCGACATCGCGGCCGACATCTGCGTCTACACCAACCGCAACGTGACAGTGGAAACGCTGAAAGCGTGACCCCGCCACAAGCGGCATCCAAACACGAGCGCGCGGGCATGAGCACGGAAAGCGGAACGGAGACGGCCCCTTCGCGCGCGCTCCGGCTTTCCCTGCGGCAGGCCCTGCTCATCATCGTGGGCTTGCTGGCCGTGCAGGCCGCCGTTCTCCTGGCGATGGGGCGCGTGCCGATCTGCACCTGCGGCACGATCAAGTTCTGGCATGGTGTGGTTCACAGTTCCGAGAACTCGCAGCAGATCACCGACTGGTACACGTTCAGCCATATCCTGCACGGCTTCGTATTCTATCTGGCGTTGTGGCTGGCGTTCCCGCGCGCCTCGCTCGGCCTTCGGCTCGCTCTGGCCGCGGGGATCGAAGTCGGGTGGGAGATCGTCGAGAACACCAGCTTCGTCATCGAGCGCTATCGCGCTGCGACGATTTCGCTGGATTACTACGGCGACAGCGTCATCAACTCGGTCGCCGACACCGTCGCGGCCCTGATCGGCTTTATCCTGGCCGCGCGCCTGCCTATATGGAGCATCATCGTCATCGCTCTGGCGATCGAGGTGGGATTGGCGGCCGCCATCCGCGACAATCTCACGCTCAACGTCATCATGCTGCTCCCCCCCGTTGAAGCGATCCGCCAATGGCAGGCGGGCATATCAGGGCCCCTATGACCGACTTTTCTCCCCGCGAAATCGTTTCCGAGCTGGACCGTTTCATCATCGGCCAGGCCGACGCCAAGCGCGCCGTGGCGATCGCGCTGCGCAACCGCTGGCGCCGGCTGCAGCTCGACGAGAAGCTGCGCGAGGAGGTACTCCCAAAGAATATCCTGATGATCGGTCCGACCGGCGTCGGCAAAACCGAGATCTCGCGGCGGCTCGCCAAGCTCGCCGGCGCGCCGTTCATCAAGGTCGAAGCCACCAAGTTCACCGAAGTGGGTTATGTCGGCCGCGACGTCGAGCAGATCGTGCGCGACCTGCTCGAGGTCGGAATCGCGCAGACGCGCGAACGCAAGCGCAAGGACGTGCAGGTACGCGCCGAACAGGCGGCCGAGCAGCGCGTCGTCGATGCCCTGGTCGGACCGAACGCAAGCGCCTCGACCAAGGAAACCTTTCGCAAGCGCTTGCGCGCCGGCGATCTGAACGACAAGGAAATCGAGATCGAGGTTCAGGCTTCGGGCGGCGGCTTGCCGATGTTCGAGATTCCCGGCATGCCCGGCGCACAGATGGGCGCGATCAACATCGGCGACATTTTCGGCAAGATGGGCGGCCGGACCAAGACGCGCCGCGTCACCGTCGGCGAGTCGCACGAGATCCTGGTGGCCGAAGAATCCGACAAGCTGCTCGATCAGGAGCAGGTGGTGCAGGAGGCGATCAAATCGGTCGAGCAGAACGGCATCGTGTTTCTCGACGAGATCGACAAGATCGCGGGCCGCGAAGGGCGCTCCGGCGCTGACGTGTCGCGCGAGGGCGTGCAGCGCGACCTGCTGCCGCTGATCGAAGGCACGACCGTCTCGACCAAGCACGGCGCGGTCAAGACCGACCATATCCTGTTCATCGCTTCCGGCGCGTTCCACATCTCCAAACCATCGGACCTGCTGCCGGAGTTGCAGGGCCGGCTGCCGATCCGCGTCGAGCTTCGCGCGCTCACCCGCGACGACTTCCGCCGCATCCTCACCGAAACCGAAGCCTCGCTGATCAAACAATATATCGCCTTGATGGGCACGGAGGGCGTGACGCTGGAGTTCACCGATGACGCCATCGACGCCATCGCCGATGTCGCGGTGTCGGTAAATGCCAGCGTCGAGAACATCGGCGCGCGCCGCCTGCAGACGGTGATGGAGCGCGTGCTTGACGACATTTCCTTCACCGCGACGGACCGCGGCGGCGAAACGGTGCGGATCGACTCGGCCTTCGTGCAGAAGAACATCGGCGACCTCGCCAAGAACGCGGACCTGAGCCGCTTCATCCTGTAGCGGCTTTCGTCTTCCCTTTCGATTGTCCGCCGACCTATCCTGCGTGGCCCTGGTTCGCGCGTTCGGCGCGGCCTGGCACCACGACGTCGGAGAAGGCGATGGCCGACAAGACATCGAAAGCCGGAAATCCACTCGGCCCGATCGGCACTAAGGTGCTGTTCGAGAACGAGCGCGTGCGCGTCTGGAGTGTCGAGCTTCCGGGCAAGGGCCATCAGCCGCTGCACGAGCACGAGCATCCTTACGTGATCGTGCCTCTGACCGAGGGCACGGCGTTGATGCGCTGGGAGGACGGCCGCGAACGCGAGATCGTCGATGTCATCGGCAACGTGGTTTATCGCGACGCCGGCGGCGGTCCGCACGAGCTGTTCAACCGCGAAGACACCAAATTCCATTCCATCCTGATCGAGCTGAAGGACGGTTGAACAGGGCGCGGCCGCGCATGGGAAGCGTGACGTAGCAAATGTCGTCCCCTCCGCGAGAGCCCCCATCATCGAGCAGCGACCGGCAGCGTCGATGACGCCGTGCGTCAACCCGCCCTGCTTCGCCGCAGCCGCACATAGAGCGCGCCTTCGCCACCGTGGCGCACGGAGGCGCTCTCGAAGCCGACCACAACGGTGCGCAATTCCGGCAGCCGCAGCCAGAGCGGCACCATGCGCTTGAGGATGCCGCGCTCGGCCGAATCGGCGCGCATCCCCTTGCCGGTGATGACCAGCACCACGCGACAGCCGTGCGCCTGGCGGGCGCGAAGATAATGAAGCAGCGCACCGTGGGCCTGCGCCTGCGTCATGCCGTGCAGATCAAGGCGGCCGTCGATGGGGTGGCTGCCCCGCGCAATGCGCTGCCTGAGCTTGCGCTCAAGCGGCGCCGGCGGCGGCGCCGCAAGCTTCGCAGCGGGAGCAGGAGCGGGAGCGGCCGAGGTCGCGACCGGCGCCGTTTTCGGGCGAGGCTTTATCGCGGGCGAAACAGCGGGCGGCTCGTCCGGCTCATCGCGCCGAGCGCGAAGCGGCGCGATCGAACGGGTGACGCCCCGCCACAGCACACGCTCGTCGTCGCTCAGCCGCCGCCGGCTCATCGTCGGCGCTTATGCTTATGCGTATGCCGGTGCGTTTTGGCCGACGTCTTGCCTGAAGACTTGGCCGACGACTCCGCCGAAGGGCGGCTTGTCGATCCGGCCGGGCTTTTCTCCGGCGTCTTCGCATCGGACTTGATGGCGGGTTCGGCCTGCACGGTCTTGGTGCCTGTCGCCTTTTCCGCGACGGCCACGGGGGGCTTCGGCCGCGGCAGCGGCACAGGCCCGACGATGCTTCCCGGATCGAGTTCCCTCGGCAGCAGCATCACGAAACGGCCCGGATGGCGCAGCCGGCCGGAAATGCTGCCGGCCTCGTCACCCGCGCCGAAGTAGATGTCGGCGCGGGCCGGCCCGACAATCGCCCCTCCGGTGTCCTGCGCGATCATCAGCCGCCGGAATGGTGTTGTCGGCTGGTCGCTCTGGATCGGCAGCATGGCCGAGATGAAGAACGGCGTGCCGTAGACGTGCAGGTTGCGGTCCACCGCGATGGAGCGGCCCGGCGTCAACGAGATGCCTTGCGCGCCGATCGGCTCCTCGTCGTTGGCCAGACGGGTCTCGCGGAAGAACACGTAGGACTTGTTCTTGCGGCGAAGCGCCCGGCCCTCGTCCGGGTGCTTCTCCATCCATTGCCGGATGCGGTCCATCGACATCTGCTCTTTGGGAACGATGCCGCGTTCGATCAGATAGCGCCCAACCGCATAATAAGGATGGCCGTTCGCGGCCTGATAGTTGAGCCGCATCAGTTCGCCGTCGTCGAGCAGGACGCGAACCGATCCCTGGATGTGGGCGAAGAATGCGTCGATCGGATCCTTCAGCCAGCAGATCTCAAGATGACGCCCCGACAAGACGCCGTCGTCGATCGCCGCGCGATCGTGGAACGGCACGAGCTTGCGCCGTCGCGCTTTTTTCTTGCCGGCAGCGACGCTGGAGATCAGCATCCGGCCGCCCGGCAGCAGGTTCGGCGGCTTGCGATAAAGCGGGTAATCGAAACCGTCTTCGCGCCGGCGCGCGCCGGTGACAATCGGCTCGTAGTAGCCGGTGAGGAAGCCGTCGTCCGTGCCCAGCGGCGAGATGTGAATCGGACGGAAGTTCTGCTCGAAAAAGGCCCGCGCCTCGCCTGGCTTTGACGGCTTCGCCGCCACGGCCTTGCGGCAGACATGGTAGAGCGCACTGTACATGCGCCGCCCGTCGCGCATCGCCGGCGTGCTGCGCAGGATGGCCCGGCAGCTCTTGAGGAATGCGGCAAACGCGGCGTCGTGATTGTCCTGCGCCCAACCGTCGATCGACGCCCAGTCCACGGGCTCATATTGCGTGTCGGGAATCTTCATAGGGTCGCGCCCTTCGGCGGACGCCACACCTGTCGCAGCCACGCTTGCCGCAGCCAGCAGAGCGGCAACAACAACTCCGCGGGACCCGTGTCCGAATCCATGCCTGAGCATGCCGCGCCGCCGGCCGAAAATCATTGCCCGGCTTCGGTGGCGACAAGCTTCCAGTTCGGGTCGCGCGAACCGATGTCCCGCGCGAACGTCCAGACGTCGGTGACGCTCGTCACCTTGTCGGGATTGCCGTCGATGACGGCGCCCGCCTTGTCGCGCGTCACCGAGACGAGCTGCGAGAGGAAACGCACGGTCACCTGCGCTGTCTTGCCGCGCACCTCGGCGGCCACCAGATCGGCGCCGTCAATCGAGACGAACCGCGTTTCGACCGTCTCGCCGCGCTGCTCGCGGCCGCGGATCGCGGCATCGAAACCGTCATAAACCTCGCGGCCGAGCAGGCCCTTGAGCTGACGGCGGTCGCCCGCGGCATAGGCGGTCACGATCATGTCGTAGGCCGCGCGCGCACCTGCGATGAAATGTTTGGTGTCGAAATCCTTGTCGTCGCGCACGATGGCGTCGAGACCCGCCGCCAGCGCCGAACCCGGCTCGGCGATTCCCTTCCAGCGATCGACCGTTTCGGCCGGCTCGGATGACTTATGGGTCGTGTCGGAAACCGGCGCGCGGCCCGGCAGAGCCACGACCTTGTCCCCCGGCGCCGGCCGGATGTCGCGGGCCGAATAGGGATCGTAGGGCGGACGCTCGCGGCCGGTGCGCTGACCCAGCACGCTCCGCAGGCGCAGGAAGATGAACACCGCCAGCGCCAGGAAGATGATGGTGTAAATGTCGAACACGTCTCACAAGCTCCCGCGGCGGCCGTCTTGTCGGAAGCCGTCCTGGCGGATAGGCCAGCCACGAGCCCAACCCGCGGCACACCAACTCCGTTCCCGACGCTATAACACTGTTATCAGCGCTATAATGTAGGGTCCCGACGGCGGCCAACCAGAGGCGCGTCGGCCGGCACCGCCGGTAAATTTGCCTCAGGCGGACCATAAACGATCCCCACACCCGCGCCAACCTCGCCCACGGCAGGAGCGGCGGCATGGTAAGCAACGGCATGGTAAAATGGGTTATCGGCGCCATTCTGCTGCTTCCGCTCGCGGAACTGGTCGTTTTCATCGCCGTGGCCGCGACAATCGGCCTGTTTCATGCGCTGGGCCTGATGCTGGCCACCACGCTTGTGGGGCTGCTGTTGCTGCGCCACGCCGGCCGTACGCAGATCGCGCGCTTCCGCGACGCCGTCACCGAAACCGGCGGTATCGGCATAGAGGTCGGCACCGGCAGCTTCCTGGTCGTGCTGGCGGGGCTGCTGCTGTTCCTGCCGGGTTTCCTGACCGATGCGATCGGGCTCTTGCTGTTGATCGGTCCGCTGCGCCGCATTCTCGGCGGCATGGTCCGCCGCTGGGCGGGCCAGGGCGCCGGCCCCGATGCAGGACCGGACGGGCGCCGCGGCGGTAATCCCTCGGTCGTCGACCTCGAGCCCGACGAGTGGCGGCAGGTGCCCGATCGCGAACTTCAGAATCGATCCAGCAAGCGTCGCGACGATTGAGCGCCCGCCGCACACCCCGTGTTCTTGTCGGCCGCAGGGCGGCGTGTTAGCCACAGCGCGGCTCGCATTGTCACACGTTCGAAGGAGAGTTCCTCGTGAGCACCACCAACGGCGGATCGGCCGATCCCGCCGCCGCCAACGCCGGCCCGCAGCTCCTGGTTCTGGCGCAGTACGTCAAGGACCTCTCGTTCGAGAATCCGAACGCGCCGGCTTCACTTCAGCAAAACACCCAGCCGCAGATCAACATCTCGGTCAACGTCACGGCCAAGCCGCTGTCGCCGACCGACGCCGAGGTCGAGCTTCGGCTGGAGGGCAAGGCTGAAACCGCCGGCACCGTGATGTTCAATATCGAGCTGGTGTTCGCCGGCGTGTTCCGCATCCAGAACGTGCCCGCCGAGAACGTCAATCCGCTGATGATGATCGAATGTCCACGGCTGCTGTTCCCGTTCGCACGCGAGATCGTCGCCAACAGCGTGCGCAACGGCGGCTTTCCCCCGCTGCTGCTCGACCCGATCGACTTCGTCGCGCTCTATCAGCAGCGCGTGGCGCAGGTGCAAGCCCCGCCGCCGTCCGCAGCGTAGAAATCGTCAGCCGATTCCGGCCTGGCTGTCGGGCGTCTCACCGGAGCCGTACTTCCGCCAGATCGCATTCTCACCGAGCGCGGCGATGAACTCGCGGTGGGCGGCGTGCTCCTCCGCGGAGCCGCGTGCAGCAAGCGGACGCGGGCGGACGTGCATGGCGACAGCGGCCGTGCGCGCCTCGCCCGCGGCGTTCACGGCTTCGGCAAGCCCGAGCAGCGCCTGGCGCGCGCCGATCAGCTCGACATAAACCTCCGCCAGCAACTCGGCGTCGAGCAGCGCGCCGTGCTTGGTCCGGCGCGAATTGTCGATCCGGTAACGCACGCACAGATCGTCAAGACGGTTCGAGGCGCCCGGATGCTTGCGGCGGGCGAGCATCAGCGTGTCGACCAGCCGCTCGCGGCGGACGACCGCGCCGCCCGCGCGTTCCAACTCGGCGTTAAGGAAGCCGAGATCGAACATGGCGTTGTGCGCCACCAGCGGCGCATCGCCGAGGAAGTCCGTCAGCTCTTCAACCTTGTGCGCGAACAGCGGCTTGTCCTTGAGGAAGTCGATGCCGAGCCCATGCACCTTGAACGCGGCCTCCGGCATGTCGCGCTCGGGGTTGAAATAGCAATGGAACGTTTTTCCGGTGGGAAAGCGATTGACCAGTTCGATGCAGCCGATCTCGACCATCCGATCGCCCTGAAACGGATCGAGGCCGGTGGTTTCGGTGTCGAATACGATTTCGCGCATCATCGCTAGGGTGTCGTTGAATTCCCGTGCCCGGCCGGCCGCATCATCGCCGCCGCTTCGGCATTCCGGCAACGGCCGCCAGAATATCCCTCACCTGGGTTCGGGCGTATTCGATTCCCCGCGAGCTATCCACCACGAAATCAGCGCGCTTGCGTTTTTCGGCATCGGGCATCTGCCGCGCCAGCAGCGCGTCGAGCTGCTCCAGGCTGAGCCCCCTCTCCATGACGCGCTCGCGCTGCGTCTCGGCCGGCGCCGAGGCCACCACGACAGCGTCGACACGGACTTCCCCGCCGGTCTCGAACAACAGGGGGACGTCGAGCACCGCGGCCTTGGCGCCGGCCGTTTCCGCTTCCTTCAGGAACGCGATCTCGGCCTGCCGCACCAGCGGATGCACAATCGCCTCCAGCCGCTTGAGCGCCGGCGCGTTGCCCAGAACCTGCGGCCCGAGCAAGGCGCGGTCGACCTTGCCATCGCGCGTCACGCCGGGAAATGCGGCCTCGATCAGGGCCACCGCCTCGCTTTCATAGAGCCGATGCACCGCCGCATCGGCGTCGTAGACCGGTACGCCCTCTTCGGCGAACAGCCGCGCCGTCGTGGTCTTGCCCATCGCAATCGAACCGGTAAGACCGATGACGAACATGATGCCTTATGCCGCCGAAAGTCCCGCGCGCCGCAGCCAGTCGAGCAGCGGCAGCAGCGGCAAGCCCAGCACGGTAAAATGATCGCCCTCGACACGCTCGAACAACTGAACGCCCGCGCCTTCGAGCTGATAGCCGCCGACGCTTGCCATCGCCTTGTCGCCGACGGCATCCAGGTAGCTGTCGAGATAGCCTTCGGAAAATTCGCGCATCGTCAGGTGTGCGGCATCGACATGCTCGAACGCCACCGTACCGTCGCTGACAACGGCGACGGCGGAATGCAGGCTGTGCGTCCGGCCGCGCAAGGCGGCGATCTGCTGGCGCGCAGCAGTGCGATCCCGCGCCTTGGAAAAGCGTTGCTCGCCCAGTGCCAAGGTCTGGTCGGCGCCGAGCACGATCCGGCCGGGGTGCTTCGCCGCCACGGCCTTGGCCTTTTCGCGCGCCAGCAGAGCTGCGACCGCGCCCGGATCGCGCAAGCCGGCGCTCGCCTCGATTCCCCGTTCGTCGATCGAGGCGGCATCGATCTCGATCGGGACACCGGCGTTTTCCAGCAACGCCCGGCGCGCGGCACTTTTCGAGGCCAACACCAAGGGATGCGAAGCAAGCCACAGCGGCATTCTGTTCCGTGCTCCTTCAACCGGGCGCCTGCCGGCGGCGGGCAACCAAGAGCGCCATCACCTCCGCAGCGGTTTCTTCGATCGACCGGCGGGTAACGTCAATCATCGGCCAGTTGTGCTTGCCGCAAAGCTTGCGCGCCAGCGCAATCTCGGCGGCCACGGCCTGCCGATCGATGTATTGGTCGGCGTCGTGCTCGGCCCGAAGCCCGAGAAGCCTGTTCTGGCGAATCTGGACGATGCGCTCCGGGCTTGCCGTGAGACCGACGACCAGCGGTTGCTCCAGCGTATCGAGCTTCGCCGGCACCGCCACGCCCGGCACCACCGGCACATTGGCCGTTTTGACGCCGCGGTTGGCAAGATAGATCGACGTCGGTGTCTTCGAGGTGCGTGAAACCCCGACCAACACCACATCGGCCTGTTCGAGATCCTCGGTGTGCTGACCGTCATCATGCAGCATGGTGTAGTTCAAGGCATCGATGCGCTTGAAATACTCCGCATTGAGCGTGTGCTGGGCGCCGACCCGCGGCTTGGTCTCGCCACCGAGATAAGCCTGAAACAGCCCCAGCACCGGACCGAGGATCGACAGACACGGCAGCCCGAGATCGCGACAGGTTTTCTCCAGCCGTTCGGCCAGCTCCCGCTCCAACAACGTGTAGAGCACGATTCCGGGCGATTCCTCGATCTCGGTGAGCACCCGGTCGAGCTGCTTGTGCGAGCGCACCAGCGGATGCATGTGCTCGACTGGCGAAACGCTGGAATATTGCGCCGCCGCCGCGCGCGCGACCGTGATCAAGGTCTCTCCGGTGGCGTCGGAGATCAGGTGCAGATGGAAGTAGCTGGTGACGCGCGGCGGCATGGACAACTGCGGATCGGCCTGTGGATCGCTGGGGAGGAGGCCATGCCTTCCGGCCCCTGGCAAGTATCTTCGGCCGAGCGGTCGTAAAACCGTCCACATCGCCGCCTTTCGGAGACGAATCCACCGGCACCGGATGAAATGTGGGAGAATCGTGTCGCCGCTCATCGGCGCACCTGCCGATCCGGCTGTGCCACTTTGAATCAACAACGGGAATCGCTATCCAAAGGTATCCACAAGCACTGCAACGGACTGCGGGGACAACAGAGCAAGGCGTGGATGGGTTGTGGATGCCGAGTCATGAGTCAAATCCACGACGTAAGAGTCACTACAATTAAGAATCTAGTCTTTGAGAGTGAAAGAGAGCGATCGGAGAGGCCGGTGCACAAACCGCTTGGCAAAGTTCTGAACGGCGAGCGCCAAGCCGTTCCTCCGGTCTGGATGATGCGTCAGGCCGGGCGCTACCTGCCGGAGTATATGGCAATCCGGAAAACGGTCGGCAGCGTGCTCGACCTTTGTTTCGCACCGAAGCTTGCCGCCGAGGTGACGTTGCAACCGGTGCGGCGCTTTGGCTTCGATGCCGCGATCCTGTTCTCCGACATCCTGGTGATTCCTCACGCTCTTGGGCGTTCTGTGCGATTCGCTACGGGCGAAGGCCCTCTGCTCGAGCCGCTCGATACGCCAGACGTTATGATGACCTTGCATGGCGCACCGGACGATGCGGCGCTGTCGCCGATCTACGAGACGATCCGTCTGGTCAAAGCCGCGCTGCCGCAGGAAACGACGTTCCTTGGTTTCTGCGGCGGCCCGTGGACGGTCGCGACCTATATGGTTGCGGGTCGCGGCACACCCGACCAGGCACCGGCGCGGTTGTTTGCCTATCGGCATCCCGAAGCGTTCGCCCACCTGATCGACGTTCTGGTCGAAGCCTCGACCGGCTACCTCATCAAGCAGCTCGCCGCCGGCGTGGATGCGGTGCAGATCTTCGACACCTGGGCCGGCATTTTGCCGCCCGACGAATTCGAGCGCTGGTGCATCGCGCCCACGCAGCGGATCGTTGCGGGCGTTCGCCGCGCGGTGCCGGGCGCCAGAATCATCGGCTTTCCGCGTGGGGCGGGAAGCAACCTGTTGCGCTATGTCGAAAGGCTACCGGTCGATGCGGTCGGGCTCGACTGGATGGTGGATTTGGCGTTTGCACGCGACGCGATCCAGTCGCGTCGGCCGGTGCAGGGCAATCTCGATCCGTTGGCCTTGCGGGCGGGCGGCGCGGCGCTCGATCGCAGCATCGATGCCATCATGGCAGCACTTTCGGGCGGGCCTTTGATCTTCAATCTCGGCCACGGCATTCTGCCGGACACGCCGGTCGCTCACGTCGAACAGATGCTCAAGCGCGTGCGCGGATAGTTTTGTTGCACCTGATTTGAGGTGTCATGCCGCGCTGTCGCGGGGCATCCGATCCCCGTCGCCGAAACATGCCGGCGGTACGTCGGCCAGGGGATTAGCGGGGATTATCGGATCGTACGCCTGCGTTTACGCCAGCGTTCGCTGTATAGACCGAATCGACATGTACGAATGGATCAAAGCCTTCCACATCATCGCCGTCATCGCCTGGATGGCGGGGATGCTCTATCTGCCGCGGCTGTTCGTCTATCATTGCGAGGCCGACCCGGGCTCCCGGCAGTCCGAAACCTTCAAGGTGATGGAACGCCGGCTGCTCAAGGGCATCATCAATCCGGCGATGATTCTCGCTTGGGTGCTGGGCCTCACGCTCGCCTGGCAAGGCGGCTGGTTTTCGGCGCACTGGTTTCACGTGAAGTTGTTTCTGGTGCTGGTCATGTGCGCCGTTCACGGAATGCTGTCGCGCTACGTCAAGGATTTTGCCGCCGACCGCAACCGCAAGAGCCAGAAATTCTATCGGATTATCAATGAAGTACCGACTATTCTCATGATCTTCATCGTGATCCTGGTGGTGCTCAAGCCGTTCTGACCGCGGCCGCCCGAAACGAAATCCGTCTGCTCCCCTTGCGGGTTCGCCCGCCTTTTCGTATGTTCAGGCCATCCCTCCGAACGTAGGCGGATGCAGTCGAGTCCCGGTCCCGCGTATTGAACCGGTCGACGCATCGGGCCAGGCCTGTCAATCCAAGCCCAGCCCAAGACTTACGCTTGACCCAAAACTTACGTTTTTAAAGACCCCTTCCCTGACCCCCCGCCCGCGCCGACCTGTATCCGGACGCCGGCGGTCATCTCCATAGGACCACCCGCATGCGGGAAATGAAGCTTCAAGACCTGAAATCCAAGTCTCCGCCCGAATTGCTTGCCTTCGCCGAGGAGCAGGAGATCGAGAACGCCAGCACCATGCGCAAGCAGGAGCTGATGTTCGCCATCCTCAAGCAGCTCGCGGCGAAGGAAATCGACATCATCGGCGAGGGCGTCGTCGAGGTGCTCTCCGACGGCTTCGGCTTCCTGCGCTCGCCGGAGGCCAACTACCTGCCCGGACCTGACGATATCTACGTTTCGCCCTCGCAAATCCGCCGGTTTGGCCTGCGCACCGGCGACACGCTCGACGGTCACATCCGCAGTCCGAAAGAAGGCGAGCGCTATTTCGCCCTGCTCAAGGTCAATTCGATCAATTTCGAGGACCCCGAGAAGGCGCGCCACAAGATCAACTTCGACAACCTCACCCCGCTCTACCCGGATGAGCGGTTGCGGATGGAACATGAGGATCCGACCAAGAAGGACCTCTCGCCGCGCGTCATCGACATCGTCGCGCCGATCGGCAAGGGCCAGCGCGCGCTGATCGTGTCGCCGCCGCGCACCGGCAAGACGGTGCTGCTGCAGAACATCGCGCACGCCATCACGGCAAACCATCCCGAGTGCTACCTGATCGTGCTCCTGATCGACGAGCGCCCGGAGGAAGTCACCGACATGCAGCGCTCGGTGAAGGGCGAGGTGGTGTCCTCGACCTTCGATGAGCCGGCCTCGCGCCACGTCCAGGTTGCGGAAATGGTGATCGAGAAGGCCAAGCGCCTGGTCGAACACGGCCGCGACGTGGTGATCCTGCTCGATTCGATTACGCGACTTGGCCGCGCCTACAACACCGTGGTGCCGTCCTCGGGCAAGGTGCTCACGGGCGGCGTCGACGCCAATGCGCTGCAGCGGCCCAAGCGCTTCTTCGGCGCCGCGCGCAACATCGAGGAGGGCGGC
>JAFKKQ010000348.1 GCA_017304505.1 Hyphomicrobiales bacterium
CCCAGCGCCTTCGCCCAGTCGGCGCGGGTGCGGGCGTGCACCGCGTCGAAGTCGCCCGGTTCGCTGGCCAGATTGGCGATCGCCGCGTCCTCGTCGACACTCGACAGCGCGACCTTGACCTCGAGTGGCACCGTCAGCCGGCCGAAGAAACCGCGGTCGGCAATCAGCGGCATCTGCACCTTGTCGCCATAACGCTCGCGCAAGGTGCTGCGCAGATCGCCAACGGCATCGACAAGACCAAGCGCGTGACCCCGCCGACCGGTCCAATATTCGCCGGAGAACAAGGCCGTTTCGCGGCTGTCGAGCTTGTCACCGCGTCGCACCCTCACCAGTTCAATAAAGCTTTCGTGAATCTCGCGCTGGATCGCCTTCAGGCGCTCCACATCGTCGGGATTCTCCGGCAGGAACGGGTCGAGCGTCACCTTGCGCTCGCCGGAGGTGTAAATCCGCCGCTCGATCCCCCATCGCGCGATCAGCTTGTCGAAGCCGAACGAACCGCCGACCACACCGATCGAACCGACAATCGACGACGCATCGGCCACGATCTCGTCGGCCGCGCAGGCGATCATGTAGCCGCCGGAGGCTGCGACATCTTCGACAAAGGCGCTGACGGGGACCTTGTGTTCCTCGGCCAGCGCCCGGACGCGCCGATGGATCAGGTGCGACTGCGCCGCCGCGGCCGCGCCGCGGTTGCAAGCGTCAGGCCCGGCTTGAGCGGGCTGGAAATACCAATCGCCCCGGCAAGTCGCACCACCGGCACAATCGGAATGTTGCGAAAGCACGCAGGCAGCAGACGCCGCAGCGGTGCCATCGTTCGTTGGAGCATGGAAGACCCAGCCATCGCGTCAGCACATAATCTTGCGGCCGCCGCCGCTCAAGTCATCCCCTGTTAACCGTCTCAATGCAGCTTGCAGCAAATCAGGCGATTCGTCCGCAACAGCGGCGAATCCGTACCGGCTACCGGCAAACATGAAAATCCTCCTCCTGTTCCTCATTATGTCGTCGATCCTGCTGGCCTCGCGCCAGGGCGCGCTCGCATTGCGCCGGCAGCAGGCCGACTAAAGGTTGGCAGCCCGGCATAGGGGATTCGGCCGAGCCGATCCGTGCCTTTCGGGATTTCCCTGAAACGCCGGCTTGCAGAGACACCGGCTTGTCCATCGCGCTGCGCAGCAATTGACACGTGCGCAAGCCTCGCTTCAAATTTGTTTGATACGCGCGATAGGAACCAGCACGGACTGTGGAGGTGGTTGTGACACTGCCCCGTCGACAATTCCTGCAACTGCCGCTGGGCGCCGCAGCCTGGCTGACGGCACAACAGCCCGCTTATTCGCAAGCCTATCCGACAAAGCCCGTGCGCATCCTCGTCGGCGTCCCGCCGGGAGGCACCTTCGACATCGTCGCCCGTCTGATTTCGCAATGGCTGTCACAACGTCTCGGCCAGCAGTTCGTCGTCGAGAACAGGCCGGGGGCCAACACCACCCTCGCGACCAACATGGTCGCCCACGCGGACCCCGATGGATACACGCTGATTCTTTTGGGCCCACCGGCGACGATCAACGTAACGCTCTACAACAATCTCGGTTTTGATTTTCAGCGCGATATCGTCCCGGTTGCCGGTGTCGAGAGCATGCCGCTGCTGATGGTGGTCCACCCTTCGCTGCCGGCCAAAACCATCCCGGAGTTCATCGACTATGCCAAGTCGAAGCCGGGACAGATCAATGTGGGCTGTGGCGGCGTTGGAGCCACAGGCCACGTTTCCGGCGCGCTGTTCAGCATGCTGACGGGCATCAAGGTGACGTTCGTGCCCTATCGCGGCGAGGCGCCGGCACTCACAGACCTCCTCGGCGGACGGGTTCAGGCTGTGTTCGCCACCGCGGCGTCCGCGATGAATTACGTCCGGCAAGGCCAGTTGCGGGCACTCGCGATCTCCAGCGACACGAAATTCAACGGTCTTCCCGACGTGCCGCCGTTCACGAAATTCCTGCCCGGCTACCAGACGAGTTCCTGGGTCGGCATTGGAACGCCGAGGAATACACCCACAGCGATCATCGAAACCCTCAACCGCGAGATCAACGCCGCAATTGCCGATCCCGCGATCAAGGCGCGGCTCGCCGACTTCGCGGCCGAGGTCATGCCGGGCTCCGTTGAGCGATTCCAGACGTTCGTTTCCGGCGAAGTCGCGAAGTGGGCTAAGGTAATCAAGTTCGCGAACATCAAGCCGATCTGACGCCACCGGCGGTGTACGGCCCGGATGGCGACAGCCGGTTAGTCCCCGATGAGCGGCAGCGCCGCCCCGCCGCGCATCACCGCCTCCGCCTCGCCGGTTGGCCTGCCATTTTCATCGTTCAGCGCGAGACCCGGCAGCAGCGCAAGCGGCGCGCGGCTGCCCTTGCGCGCGCGCACCAGCACGCGAATGGCGGGCTGCCCGACGCGGCCGTGGACCGGCAGCACCGCGATATCGCCGAAACGTCCGCCGAGCGCATCCAGCACGTCGGCCAGACCATCGGCGCGCCAGATCAGCGTCAGCGTCCCGGCCGAATGCAGAAGCCCGGCCGCGGCCTCGACCCAGCCGGCAAGCGTATCGTCGGCCGCCACATGGGCGCTGCGCCGGCCGGGATCGGGCGACACATTCTGGCGCGACGGGTGGTTGAACGGCGGATTCATCAGCACGTGATCGGCCGCGCCCGGTGGGATACCGCGGGCGGCGAATTCGTCGCCGGTCGCCATCGCGTCAAGCGCAACCGCCCGCGCGCGGTCGCCAAGGCCGTGCCGTGCGATGTTATCCGCGGCGATGGCGGCAAGCTCGGTATCGACCTCAACCAGGGCCACCTCGACGCCGCCCGGTCGCCAGGCCGCGCTCCGGTCGCAGCCGCCAGCAGGATCGCGTCGTGGCCCACGCGGTGCCCACGGCGCTTCTGCCTCAGGTGCAACCGCCCGCCGAGCACGGCGTCGTCGGTCAGTTCCATCGGCGGACCCGACGAGTCCGGGCGCAACTCCTTTGCAAGGCCGGCGTCCTCCAGCAATTGACGCGCGGCCTCCCAATGCTCCTCGCCCACCAGGATGCGTTGCGGCAGGATGCCGAGCGAGCCCTCCAGCACGCTCATGTGCCGGTCGAGCACCACATGCGGAATGGCTGCGCCCTTGAGCAGCGCCTCGACCGCGGTAATGAGCACCGCGTTGTTGGTGCGGACAAGCTCGTGCAACGGATTGAGTTCCTTTATATCAGCCGCGTCGGCGGGCGCGGCCGCCGCCCAACGGCGCGGCGCGGAAATCCGCGACAACCTTGCCGATGGCCGCCCCCCGTTGTAGCAAGGCACCGCAACGTTGGCGCGCCTGCCCGCTTACTATAGCGTTTCTAGCCTTTTGCCGACCACCGAAGGTACCCGGAGATCACACGTGGCTGTCGTCATTCCCTTCAGTCCGGCCGACGCCACCATCGACCGTCTGGTGGACCTCCTCGCCGCCGACATGCAGCGGGTCAACACCGAAATCCTGGCGCGCACCGGGTCCGAGGTCACGATGATCCCGGAGGTGGCCAATCACCTGATTTCCTCCGGCGGCAAGCGGTTGCGGCCGATGCTGACGCTGGCGATGGCGAGCCTTACCGGATACGAGGGCGACGGCCATATCAAGCTCGCCGCTGCGGTCGAATTCATGCACACGGCAACGCTGCTGCACGACGACGTGGTGGACGAAAGCGACCTGCGGCGCGGCCGGCCTGCAGCGCGCAAGCTCTGGGGCAACGAAGCGAGCGTTTTGGTCGGCGACTTCCTGCTCGGCCAGGCGTTCAAGATGATGGTCGAGGTCGGCTCCATGCGCGCGCTGGAGATTCTCTCCCATGCCGCCGCCGTGATCGCCGAAGGCGAGGTCATGCAACTCGGCGCGGCGAAGAACACCGCAACCACCGAAGACGAATATCTCGCCGTCATCCGCGCCAAGACCGCCGAGCTGTTCGCCGCCGCCTGCGAGGTCGGCCCGGTGCTGACACAACGCCCGAAGGCGGAAGCCGCCGCCTGCCGCTCGTTCGGGATGAACCTCGGCATCGCGTTCCAGCTCGTCGACGATGCGCTGGACTACGGCGGCAAGTCGGCCAAGCTCGGCAAGAACATCGGCGACGATTTCCGCGAGGGCAAGATCACGCTGCCTGTGGTGCTGTCGTTCCGCCGCGGCTCGGAAGGCGAGCGCGAATTCTGGACCCGCGTGCTCGAACACGGCGACGCCACCGAGAGCGACCTCGAAACGGCGGTCGGGCTGATGAGCAAGCATCGCGCTCTGGAAGACACCATCAAGCGCGCGCAACACTATGGCGCGATCGCCCGCGACGCGCTGGCGCTGTTTCCCGCGTCCGAGATGAAGCAGGCGCTGGAAGAAGCGGTCGAGTTCTGCACCGCGCGCACGCACTGACCGCCGGCTGCGGCAGGAGCCTACTGCAGCGTCGTCGCCTTCACCCACCAACGGGGATGCTTGGCCGCAAGATTGCGGGCCGCGGCCGCAGCCGCGCGCGAGGACGGGAACAACCCGAAACAGGTCGCGCCGGAGCCCGACATGCGCGCGAAATCGCATCCCCGCTCCTTGTGCAACGCCGCAAGCACCACCCCAATCACAGGCTGAAGCTCGATGGCCGCGGGCTCCAAGTCGTTGTGCTCGCGAGCCAGCGTTTCGATCAATCCGTCCCGGTCACGGGGCAATGATTGGGGCCGTCCGGCGCGTCGGATTCCCGCGCCGGGCTTCAGGCCCAGAATCGCAAACACGTCCTTGGTGGGAACCGCCACACCGGGATTGATCAGCACGGCGGCAAGGGGCGGGATCGCAAGCGGCGCCGACAACACCTCGCCGATGCCACGCATTCGCCTGGGCCGAGGATCGAGACACACCGGCACGTCGGCGCCGGTCCGCCGTGCGACGCTGCGCAGCCGGGCATCGTCGAGCGGCAGCCGATTGACGCGCGCCAGCAACCGCAGCGCCGCG
>JAFKKQ010000117.1 GCA_017304505.1 Hyphomicrobiales bacterium
TGTTACGCACCCTGATCGACGGGACGGGCGGCCGCCTCGAGGTGCGCGTGCCGGCACCGCCGCAATTCGACGGCAAACGGTTCCCATCCATCGAGGCGGCGTTGGCGGACGGGCCGAAATTCTTCGAAGATCTGATGAGTGCGGTGGGCAGCCGGGATGGGCGGGAGGTGGTGCGCGACCTGGCGCGGCTGCGCGACATGCTTGCTCTCGACCGCGATGGGGAAGGGCGCTACCTGATGACATCAAGCCGCGCCCAATGATCTTGCGCTCACGGCGTCGGCGGGAAACGATGCGCGGTCGGCACGGCGACGAAGCGAAACGGGAAAGCCGACACCACCAGGAAGAGGAGCGGCCATGAGGATGTTTGGGCGGATTGCGCTTGCGGGGCTCGGCTTGATGATTGCCGGCACCGCGAACGCGGAAGAAACGGTCAAGGTCGGCGTGGTGCGCTCGGTGTCGAACGCCGCGCTCCTGATCACCCAGGCCAAGGGCTACTTCAAGGACGTCGGCCTCAACGTCGAACTTGAATACCTGCAGTCTTCCTCCACCGGCATGGCGAGCCTGGCCCAAGGCCAGCTCAACATCATCGCGGGCGGAGTCTCGGCCGGCTACTTCAACGCGCTCGACAAGAAACTGCCGATCATCATCACCATCGACCGTGTCACCACACCGATCGGCCACAACCTGATGATTCGGCCCGATCTCAAGGACAAGATCAAGACTCTCAAGGATCTCCAGGGCAAGGTCATCGCCAGCAACGCGCCGGGTTCGATCAGTACCTACGAGATCGGCAAGATGCTCGCGACGGCCGGTGTGTCGTTCGAGGATGTCGAGATCAAGAACATCCCGTTCGGCCAGTACGCGGCGGCGCTGAAGAACAAGGCGGTGGATGCGGTGCTGGCGATTCCGCCGTTCACCTACAGCCTGACTGACACCGGCCTCGCGATTCCGTTTGCGTCGGCGGACGAGCTGGTCAAGCCGACGCCGATGACCATCGCCGTCCATCTGCTCAACACCGATTGGGCGAAATCCAAGCAAGAACTGGTGCGAAATTTTTACGTCGCCATGACGCGCGGGATTCGCGACTATTGCAGCGGCTATCACGGTGGACCAACGCGCAAGATGATGACCGACCTTCTGGTCAGCAGCGGCAACGAGACGCGCCCCGAATTGCTCAACAAATATCCCTGGACGGCGCGCAACCTCAACGGCAAGCTCAACCCCGAAAGCCTGCTCGACATCCAGGATTGGTACGTCAAGCACAAGTTCGTCAAAGCGAAGCTGCCGCTCGAGAAACTGGTCGATTACAGCTATGCCGACTATGCGCAGAAAAAACTCGGGCCCTTTGCGATCGAGAACAAGGACAGCAAGCTCGCGGGCTGCCGCTGACGTATCGAGCGAGCGGCAATGGAACAGCCTGTGACTGCGACGCGACGCGGGGCGGCGGTGCAGATCGCCGCCTTGCGTAAGGAATACCTGAGTGCCGCCGGCTCCGTGCTTGCGCTGTCGGACATCGATCTGCGCATTGCCGCGGGCGAATTTGTCTGTATCGTCGGCCCGAGCGGCTGCGGTAAATCCACACTGCTGCGCATCCTTGCCGGACTCGACCGGCAGACCTCCGGCACCATCAACGTCGAAGCCGCCGGCTGGGAAGTCGAGAATGCGATGGTGTTCCAGGAAAGCGGGCTGTTTCCCTGGATGACCGTCGAGACCAACGTTCGCTTCGGCCTCGACACTCGGGGCGTAGGCCGCGCCGAGGCCGACGGCCGCGTCGATGCCGCGCTCAAGCTCGTGGGCCTGAGCAAATTCCGCAAGCACTATCCCCATCAACTCTCCGGTGGCATGCGCCAGCGCAGTGCCATCGCGCGCGCCTTCGTCACCAATCCCGGCATGCTGCTGATGGATGAGCCGTTTGCGGCGCTCGACGCGCAGAATCGCGTCATCCTGCAGGCCGAGCTGGTGCGTCTGTGGGAGCAGACCGGCAAGACCGTGATCTACATCACCCATTCCATCGAGGAGGCGCTGCTGCTCGGCAACCGCACCGTCATCATGACGGCGCAGCCGGGCCGCATCAAAACCATCATCGACGTTCCGTTTTCTCATCCGCGCGATTTGATCCAGCTCTCCGCATCGCCGGAATTCGGCAAGCTCAAGCTCGATATCTGGCGTGTGCTGGAGGAGGAGGTGAACAGGGCGCGGGCGGAGACGGAGCAATGAGCGGGCTTTCGACCAAGACGCGCGAGCGGCTGCTCTATCTGATTTCGCCGATCGGATTGCTGGCGCTGTGGCAGGTGCTGCTGATGATGGGCTTCGGCGATCGGCGCTTCATTCCGACGCCGAGCGATATCGCCTATCGCTATTGGGAGATGGTCGCGAGCGGCGAACTTGAGCGGCACACGGCGGCGACGCTCTACCGCGTGTTTGCGGGCTTCTTTGTCGGCAGCATACCGGGCATCGTGGTCGGGTTGCTGATGGCGATGTTCCGGCCGGTCCGTATTTTCGTTGATCCGCTCATCGCGGCGCTGTTTCCCATTCCGAAGATCGCGCTGATGCCGCTCCTGCTGCTGGTGTTCGGCTTCGGCGATGCGTCCAAGATCGCGGTGGTCGCCATCGCGGTGTTCTTCCCGGTGATCATCAACACCTATTCGGGCGCCGCGAACATCGAGAAAATCTATTGGGACGTGGCGAGGAACTACGGCGCGAGCCAGTCGGTGATGTTCCGCCGCATCGTGTTCTTCGGCGCGCTGCCGATGATCTTCGCCGGCCTTCGCATCTCGCTTGCGGTGTCGTTCATCGTGCTGGTGGCCGCCGAATTCGTCGCCACCAAGTCCGGCATCGGCTATCTGATCTGGAATTCCTGGGAGCTTTTGCAGGTCGACGTGATGTTCGTCGGCATCGTGACGGTCGGCATCCTGGGCTTGATCGCGACGGTGTGTCTCCAGGAGATCGAACGCAAGGTCATCCCGTGGAAGGCGGAGTAGGGCGACGGGCCCGGAAATGTCTTGGCGCTCCAAGGGCGGTGCATGCTCGCGCTACGCCGCCCTTGGAAAACAGGCACGTCAAGCCTTCGGCTTCCAGCCCTTCTTCCAGGCCGGCGGCTCATGCGAGTCGATCAGCACGAAGCAGATGCGGCACGGCTTGCCCGAGTTGTTGACCCAGGCATGATTGGTGCCTTGCTGCACCATGACGTCGCCGGCTTTGCAGTGCACCTGCGTATCGTCGAGCAGCATGTCGATCTCGCCCTCCATGACGATGGCGTAGTCGATCGACCGCGTGCGGTGGGTGAACGCATGGCGCTGGTAGCCCTGGGTCGCCGGGTCGATTCCCATCTGCTTGAGAATGGTCTCGTGATCGACCCCGTGGGGCAGCTCGCCGGTGATCGGCGCGAAATCGACGATCCGGCAGATCGAACCGCTCTGTGGCGGCGGCACGCCGGTCTTCTGGGCCGCCTGGTCGCGGGTGTGCGACAGGTCGACCGGAGATTCGTTGGTGATCCACATCAATTGCGTGACATTGCCCTCGCCGCGCTGGTTGACGTAGGGCGTCGGCCCATCGATCAGGACCACGGCCTTTCCGTCGGCGTCATGGCCGGTGACGATGCGTCTGGCTGGCTTCTTTTCCATTTCACTCCTCGCGTGACAAATCGGCCGCATCCTTCGGGCGCGTGGCGCCGGTTGTCAATCGACCCGCCCACCGGGCGTGGCCGTTCCCAGGCGCCCGGCGTGGGCTGCACGGTGGCCGCGGACATGCGGCATAATGAGCCCGGCCATTCCCGTTTTACCTTCGAATGGTTATGCTTGGCCCAATCGACACCAGTGGGGGACTATGATGACCATCCGCCGTTCGTTTCTTGCCGTTGCATTAGGCGGCGCCGTTTCGCTTGCAGGGTGGGCGACGCCGTCGTCGGCTCAGCCGGCGATTCCGGCGTGGCCGACGCGCACGGTCAAGTTCATCGTGTCGCTGGGTGCCGGCAGCGGCACCGACATTGGCGGGCGCTTGCTGGCCGACCGGCTTGCCAAGAAATGGGGACAGCCCGTTGTGATCGAGAACCGGCCGGGCGGTGACGGCATTGTCGCGATCAATGCCTTTGTCAGCGCCAAGGACGATCACATCCTGTTGCTGTCGCCGACCTCGGCGTTCATCGCCCACCCATGGGTGCACAACAGCGTACCCTACAAGCCATCGGACCTCGCTCCGATTGCGCGGGTGTCCAACACCATCATCGGCATCACGGTGCCCAAAACGATGCCGGTCAATTCGTTCGCCGAGCTGGTGGCGTTGGCGAAGAAAAAGCCGGGCGAACTGAACTGGGCTGGAATCACCGGCGCGCTCGACTTCAACTTTTCGGCGTGGCTCAAGGACAACCACATCGACATGAAGAAGGTGCCCTACCGCAACCCGGTTGAGGCGGCCAACGACCTCGCCACCAACCGCGTGCAGGTCTACGAGTCTGCTCTTGCGATCGCGCAGCCGCAGATTCAGGCCGGCAACATCAAGCTGCTGGCCGTGGTCAACACCGAGCGCGCGCCGATCTACCCCGACGTCCCGACAGTGGCGGAGGCCGGTCAGCCCGCGCTGACCATCGACGGGCTCGTCGGTCTGTTCGGCCCGCCGACCATGCCGATGGCGCTGCGCGAGAAGATCGCCGCGGACGTCAAAAACGTGATGGAGGGCGATCCGATCATCAAGGATCGTCTGACCGCCACCGGCCAGATGTTCAATCCGGGCGGGCCGGAGGAATTTCACAAGTCGATCGAGAGCCAGCGCGCTCTGATCGCCAAGAACGCGGCGGACCTCGGCATCAAGACGAAGTACTAGGCCGGTCGATGATTTGAGACAAAGCCGCACCGTCTCTCCACCGTTCGGTGGAGGAGGATGAAACACCGTTTCCGGGCCGTGCGTCGCGCGGCCCGATTGCGTTTTGGGGAGACGGCCGCAGGACCAGAGATCGGCGCGTTCGTGGTCCTGGTGATGCAATACAAGCTTGCCCCGGTCGGCGAGTGGGTCCTGGTGATTCAAGGCGTTATTTTCGTCGGCTGCGTGTTGTTGTTTCGCCGCAGCATCGTCGGGGGCTGGCCAGAAAGTTCCATATTCGCCTTTAAGCCCGACGGCTTGTTCGGCCGCTTTGCCGCACTTGCTCGATTCGTTTTCTTTCCTTCCACCACACGGACGTTTGCGTGTGGTTACGCAACCGTCGAAATCAACGAGCGGTTGCCAATGGCAACAAAAAGAATATTTCGTGCGCTCGCACTTGCTGCGCGATTCAATGAATTAAATCATGTTGCGGGCTGAAGCCGTCTCGCATTCGGAATACGCGCGCAAAATCTAAAATACTCAATTGCCGCAACAGCAAGCTTGATGTCGCGAGCTTCACGAATCGAGCGCCGATGATTTTTGATTTTCGAACGCGTGTGACTGCGAACCTACGCCGCGAATAAGAACCTAGGCGCGCGTCATTGGTTGCACAGTTTAACCATAGTGCACCCACATTGGAGTCCATTTCGCTTAGCACCCTATCCTTTTGGCGTACCCAGAACGGGTGCCAACAGGGGGAGTTAGAATGACGACTTATTACGTGTCGGCGCAGGGCAACGACTCTGCGGCCGGAACCTCGACCTCGACTGCGTTCGCCTCGCTTGCCCGCGCCGTTCAGGCGATGGGCTCAAGCTCGTCCGGCGACGTCACCTATGTCATGGACGGCACTTATAAGCTGACCGCGCCTTTGACATTAACAGGAAACAATTCCGGCGACACGATTGCCGCTTATCAAAACGCGAATCCGGTTGTCAGCGGCGGCACCACGGTCAGCGGCTGGACGGCCGGTGCGAACGGCATTTGGAGCGCCAAGGTCGGCAGCGTCGCCGAAGTTCAGCAGTTCGTCGTCGATGGCGCGCGCCAGGTCGAAGCGCGATACCCCAATTACGATGCATCGGACCCGATCAAAGGCGGCTGGCTTTGGGCGAAGGATGTTCCATCGGGTCATGATGCGGCGCATGAGATGGCCTACAACAAGGCCGATTTCCCGGGCGGCCAGCCGATGGTCGGCGAGAAGGTGACCGTGTTCTCGCAGCTCGGCTATTCGAGCGATGTTCTGACGATTGCGAGCGTCGATACCAACGCGGGGATTATCCGCTTTGCCGAAGAGGCGACCTATGACATCGGCTCCGGCAGCCGATACTTTGTGTCCGGCTCGCAACCGCGGCTGGACCAGGCCGGCGAATGGTGGTTCGACAAGGCCTCGCACACGCTTTACTACAAAGCGCCGGCGGGCTTCGACGGCAGCGATGCCGTCGTCTCCAGCGACATGACGCTGGTCAATGTGCAGAATGCCTCGAATATCGCGATCAAGGGACTGACGTTCTCCGACGCGGCGACGCGCGAGGCCACCGACGATATCGACACCGCTGCGATCAAGGTCTCCGGGAGCAGCAGCAACATCACGCTCGACGGAAATCATTTCGTCAACGTGGCCAAGGGCGTCCTCGTCGACGGCACCAGCCATCATGTCACCGTCGCCAACAGCGACTTCAACCACATCTGGGCAGCGGCCATCGACCTGCGGCCCGGCACGCATGAAACCACCGTCACCAACAATCACATCACGCATTCCGGCGAGGTGTTCCGCACCAGCGGTGCGGTGCAGATGGCGGAGACGTGGGGCAACACGATTTCCCACAATCTCATCCAGGACGTTCCGCGGTTCGCAATCGGCGAGACCAATTGGGATTCCGGTATGAAGTCCGGGTCCAACGTCATCGAATACAATGAAATCGCCCGCTCCGGACAAGAGACGCCGGACGTCGGCGCCATCTACATCTATTCCGGCGGCGATCCGGGCTCGGTGGGCGACATCATCCGCTACAATACAATCAACGATGCCGGGGGGCTCGGCACCAACGCCAACGGCTTCATCAACGGCCGTTACATGAGCGCGGGAATCTACCTGGACGACTTCGCCAGCAATTCGCAGATCTACGGAAACTTCGTAAAGGGGACGTGGTTCGGCGGCGTTTATCTGCATGGCGGCGCAAACAACGACGTGTGGGGCAACACGCTGGTGGATAACGTGGAGGTTGGCATCCAGCTTTTCCCCATCGATGGGAAATCGATGGCTGGAACCAAGATCCACGGAAACATCGTGACCTTGCCGACGCATAACGGCGAGAACGTTCTCGACGTCAATCCCTCATTGCTGAATCCGCGTGACATTCACGACAACATCTATGTCGGCAATGCGTCGAATGCGTTGTTTGAGGGCAAGTCGCTGGCGAGCTGGCAGGGGTCGGGCGGCGACATCGGCAGCACGATCGTGGCCGATCCGGGATTCGCCAACGCCGCCGGCGGCGACTATTCGCTCAAGGGCGGAGCCTACGCCTTGTCGCACGGCTATAAGCAGCTTCCGTGGTCGGACATCGGAATGACATCGGACGTGTCCGCGACCCCGGCCCCGACGCCAACCCCGACGCCCGACCCGACGCCGGAACTCACACCGGACCCGGTGGTCGATCCGACGCCGACGGTGCCGACGGATGGGCATGTGTTCAACGGGACGACCGGCAACGACACGCTTGTCGGAAGCTCCGGCATCGACACGATCAATGGAGGGAACGGCAACGACCTGATTCATGGCCTGGGCGGCAACGACGTGCTGACCGGAGGGGCGGGCTTCGACCGGTTTTATTTCGAGACCGCGCTCGACGGCGCGAACAACGTCGATACGGTCAAGGATTTTGTGCCGATGACCGACGAGATCTGGCTGTCGAAGGCGATATTCGCCGCTTTGCCGGGCGGCGAGTTGAGTGCCGATGCGTTTTATGCGGGTGCCAAGGCGCACGATGCGAGCGACCGGATCATCTACAACCCGGCGACGGGCGACGTGCTCTATGACAGCGATGGCAACGGAAGCGCGGCAGCGGTGACGTTCGCCAAACTCGCGCCCAATCTCAACGTCACGCACAATGATTTCTACGTGACGACGGAGAAGGCGGCAGCGCCGGCTCCAACACCAACGCCGGAGCCTACGCCTACGCCGACACCCACGCCGACTCCAACTCCCAACCCCGCGCCTTCGGCGGGAGGGCAGACGTTGAACGGCACGAGCCGGGCGGACACACTGAAAGGAGGCACCGGCAATGATACGATCAGCGGTGGCGCCGGCAACGACCACCTTTATGGCAAAGCTGGCAACGACACGCTGACGGGGGGAGCCGGTCAGGATCGGTTCTACTTCGATACGACACTCAACGGCACGACCAATGTCGACACGATCAAAGACTTCATGCCGATGAATGACGAGATGTGGCTGGCGAAGGCGGTGTTCAAAGCGTTGCCCGCTGGCGAGTTGTCGTCCTCGGCCTTCTACGCCGGGGCCGATGCCCATGCGAGCAGCGACCGGATCCTCTACAACTCCAACACCGGTCAGGTGTTCTACGACAGTGACGGCACTGGAGCGGCCGCAAAGGTGCAGTTCGCTCAGATTTCACCTCACCTCAATATCACCCACAACGACTTCTACGTGATCTGAAATGTCGTCATCGGCCGCCGGGCACGGTTCTGCCCGGTGGCCGGCCCTCGTGGGTGCCGTTCGAGGACACCCCGCCATGACATCGATCCGATCGTCGGGCCGCCGGCCCGGCGACGTCCACAGTTGAGAATGACCATTCAGCCGATCTGGTGATCCGATGCAGCAACGCGCCATCGAATTCGATTCGAGAATGGGCCCCGAGGCCGCCGTTCACCCGGGCGTTGCCGCGGCGCTGCGCGATTGCCGTCGCGCATTCTGGAGCGTGGCGATTTTCTCCGGCGCAGTGAACATCCTGATGCTGTCCGGTCCGATCTACATGTTGCAGGTCTATGACCGCGTGCTGTCGAGCCGCAGCGTGTCGACGCTGGTGGCGTTGTCGGTCTTCCTGTTCGCGGCCTATGCATTCCAGGGCGCGTTCGATTTCATCCGCTCGCGCATCGTGGTCCGCGCCGCGGCGCTGCTCGATCAGCACCTGGTGGCGGCGGTGCACGCGGCCGTGGTGTGGATCGCCGTGCAGAGCCGGCGCGGCGGCGTCGCCCAGCAGCCGCTGCGCGACCTCGATCAGATCCGCACCTTCCTCACCGGCACAGGTCCGATTGCCATCGTCGATATGCCGTGGGTGCCGGCCTACTTGATCATTTGCTTCCTCATCCATCCGGTTCTCGGCCTGGTGTCGCTCGTCGGCGCGGCGCTGCTGCTGATGGTGACGGTCTTGACCGAACGGACCAGCCGCGAACCGAGCCGTCTTCTGACGATCGGTTCGGGGTTGCGCTCCTCCATGATCGACACGGACTGCCGCAACAGCGAGAGCGCCGTCGCGATGGGAATGGGCCGGACGCTCGGCGAGCGCTGGGCCAGGACCAACGGCTCCTATATCTCCGCGGTCGGCCGCTCCAGCGACGTGGCGAGCGGCTTCGGCAGCCTGTCCAAGGCGGTGCGCCTGCTTCTGCAGTCGGCCATTCTCGGGCTCGGCGCCTATCTCGTGATCCGCCAGGAGCTGACGGCCGGGGCGATGATCGCCGCATCCATCATGATGGGTCGTGCGCTGGCCCCGATCGAGACCGCGATTGCCAACTGGCGGAATTTCATCGCCGCCCGGCAAAGCACGCGGCGCCTGTCGGAGGTGCTGACGCGCATCCTGCCGTCGGGCCACCGGCTCGACCTGCCGCGGCCGCGTGCCAGCCTTGATGTGTCGCACCTCTGGGTGGCGGCGCCGGCCACGGAATCGCTGGTCCTTCGCGGCATCGGTTTCCGCCTGGTCGCGGGGGAGGTGCTGGGGATCATCGGGCCGAGCGGCGTCGGCAAGACATCGCTGGTGCGCACGCTGGCCGGCATCTGGCGGCCGGCGCGCGGCACCATTCGCATCGATGGCGCCACGCTGGAGCAATGGAATCCCGAGATGCTGGGGCCGGCCATCGGATTCGTGGCGCAGCCCGCGGAACTGTTCGACGGCACGATTGCCGAGAACATCGCGCGGATGAACGACAATTTCGAAGCCCGCGACGTCCTCAAGGCCGCGCAGGCCGCAGGCGCGCACGAAATGATCCTGCGGCTGCCGCACGGCTACAACACGCAGATCGGCGAATCCGGGGTCGCGCTTTCGGCCGGGCAGCGGCAGCGCATCGCGCTCGCCCGCGCGCTCTACGGCGATCCGTTCCTGGTCATCCTCGACGAACCCCACGCCAACCTCGACAGCGACGGAGAGCATGCGCTGACCGATGCCATCCTCTCCGCCAAACAGCGGGGCGCGATCGTCATCCTCATCGCGCACCGGCCGTCCGAACTGGTTTCCTGCGATAAAATCCTCATTCTGGCGAACGGCACGCAATATGCGTTTGGTGACCGCGACGATGTACTCCGCAAGGTCGCAGCCCCGCAGCGGCAGCAGGCGGGCACCACGCTTCAAGAACGCGTCGGTGCACGCCTCGAAGCCGGATATCGAGGCGCGCGGTGACCTCGTTAGGCGATCCGCGGCAGACGATCCGAAAATGTAACGTTGTCGGATATGCGCTGCTGATCGCTTTTGTCGGCGGCTTCGGCGGCTGGGCGGCCAGCTTCCATCTTTCGGGTGCGGTGATCGCGCCCGGAACCATCGTTGTCGAATCCAGCGTCAAGAAGGTGCAGCATCCCACCGGCGGGGTTGTGGGCGGAATCCTCGTCAAGGAGGGCGACCGGGTGGAGGCCGGGCAGGTTCTGGTCCGTCTCGACGAAACGCTCACCAAAGCTTCCCTCGGAATTGTGCTGTCACAGCGCGAGGAGTTTATGGCCCGTCAGGCCAGGCTCATTGCGGAGCGCGACGGCGTCGAAACGGTCAAGTTTCCCGAAGACCTCTTGCGTCGGAAGGACGAGCCGCTGGTTGCGAACGCGGTCGCGGGTGAGCTCAACCTGTTTCAGTCGCGACGGAAGACGCTCGAAGGCCAGCGGGCGCAATTGAGGGAGCGGATCGCCCAGATTCAGTTGGAGATCGAGGGGCTTTCCGCGCAGCTCGGCGCCAAGGAAAAGGAAATCAAGTTCATCGTCCAGGAACTCGCGGGCGTCACCGATCTCTACAACAAGAAGCTGGTCACGGTGGTGCGCTACAATCAGCTGCAGCGCGACGAGGCGCGGCTTGGCGGCGAGCGCGGCAACATCGTCGCCGAAATTGCCCGCGCGCGGGGCCGCATCAGCGAAGCCGAGTTTCAGATCCTTCAGCTCGACCAGAATTTCCGCACCGAAGCGGCCAAGGAAGAGCGCGACCTCGAAAGCCGGCTTTCGGAGGTCAAGGAGAAGGTCATCGCGGCCGGCGATCAGTTCGACCGGGTCAACATCCGCGCTCCGCAGAGCGGCATCGTCCATCAGATGTCGATCCATACCGTCGGTGGCGTGATTGGGCCGGGCGAGACGGTGATGCTGATCGTGCCGCGCAACGATGTGCTGGTGTTGGAAGGAAAGGTCGAGCCCCAGGACATCGACCAGATCGAAGTGGGCGCCCCGGTCCATGTGCGCGTCATGGCCGGCAATCAGCGGACCACGCCCGAGCTGCAGGGCGTTCTCGAACGCAAGGCCGCCGATCTGACACAGGACCAGAAGAACAACCACAGCTATTATGTCGTTCGCGTCGCGCTCGCGAAGGAGGAGTTGAAGAAGCTGGGCTCGCTCAAGCTCATGCCCGGCATGCCGGCGGAAGCCTTTATCGTCACCGGGGAAAGAACGCCGCTGCAGTACCTGCTCAAGCCTCTGCGCGATCAGATCGCCCACGCATTCCGCGAGCGTTAGCGCGGGCCCGCACGATTTACGGGCAGGCGTCGTCCCTGCGCGGGATCGCCGATGCTTTCCCGGTTTGGGGGCCGGCCGATTCGTTGTAGGTTCGTCCGATCAACCGGTCAGGTGGGCGAACAGATGAATTGTGGTGGCTTCGTGCGAGGGGGCGGTGCCGTGTCTTCAATCGCGACGGCGTTCGGCCGCCCATGAAAACACTTACCTTCCGGCGGCCTGACGACTGGCACGTTCATTTTCGCGACGGCGCGGTCCTGCGGCAGGTCGTTCCGGCCACGGCGCGGGACTTCGGCCGCGCCATTGTGATGCCCAACCTTGTGCCGCCGGTGACCACGGCGGCGATGGCCGCGGCCTATCGCGAGCGGATCGTGGCCGCCGTGCCGTCCGGCGCGCGGTTCACGCCGCTGATGACGTGCTATCTCACCGACGGCACCGACGCGGACGATCTGGTTTCCGGCCATGCGCGCGGCATCTTTACCGCCGCCAAGCTTTACCCGGCGCACGCCACGACAAATTCGCAGCACGGCGTCAGCTCCATCGACAAGATCCATCCTGTTCTCGGCGCGATGGAGAAGGCCGGGGTTCCCCTGCTGACCCACGGCGAACTGGTGCGAAAGGACGTCGACATTTTCGACCGGGAGCGTCTCTTTATCGATCGTGTGCTGGAGCCGACCTTGAAGCGGTTTCCCGGCTTGAAGGTGGTGATGGAGCACATCACCACCAAGGATGGCGTCGAGGTGGTCCGCGCCCATCGCGGTCGTCTTGGGGCGACGATCACGCCGCAGCATCTGCTCTATAACCGCAATGCGCTGTTCGAAGGGGGCTTGCGCCCGCACATGTATTGTCTCCCGGTGCTCAAGCGTGAGGAACACCGGTTGGTGCTGCGCGCCGCAGCGACGAGCGGAGAAGCCTCGTTCTTCCTCGGCACCGATACGGCACCGCACTTGCGCCATTTGAAGGAGGCGGCCTGCGGCTGCGCCGGGGTGTTCAGCGCGCTGACGGCGGTTCAGGCCTATCTGCGCGTGTTTGCCGAGGAGAATGCGCTGGATCGTTTCGAGTCCTTTGCCAGCCTCAACGGCCCCGCGTTCTACGGGCTGCCGCCGAACGAGGAGACGGTGACCTACGTCGAGAAACCAAGCGTCGCGCCGGAGGCTGTCGAGGTGCCGGATGAAGGCCCGATTGTGTGTCTGCTCGGCGGCGAGACGGTCGAGTGGAGTCGGGCATAAGCGAGCCGGTGAACACTTTTCTGTCTTTAGCGGAATCAGATTCGCTGGCCTGCCTCTGCCGTCATGCTCCGCGGAGGCGGGGCATCCGGTATCCACCCTTGCTTGCAGTGGTTACTGGATCATCCGCTTTCGCGGATGATGACGGGTGGAGAACGACGGCGCTTGGATGCAAAGAGCCGCTTCCGTCAAAACCTGAACGCTCTAACGGCTGGCGGCGTCGCGCTCGCGCACCGGAGCATCCGTGTCCTCGAACAGAATCCGTTCGGCGGCGCCGTCGAGATCGTCGTACTGGCCGCTGTTGAGCGCCCACATGAACGCGCCGAGCCCTGCAGCACCGAGCGCCAGGGCAATCGGCACGAGATACAGGAAGTCCTCCATCAAGCTCTCCCGGCCGCGGGCTGCGAAACCACGCTCTTATCGCTCCCGTTCGTCGCGCGATTCTGCGGAGAGCCGCGCAAGCGCAGCGCGTTGGCAACCACGACAATCGACGATCCCGACATTGCGATCGCAGCGACGAGCGGCGTGACGTAACCGAGGATGGCGATCGGCACGGCGATGAGATTGTAGGCGACTGCAAGGCCCAGGTTCTGGCGGACGAGCCGCCCGGCCGAACGCGCGATCCGGATCGCCTGCGGCACCGCCAGCAGGGATTCGTGCAGGAAGACGAGATCGGCGGCGTTGCGGCCGATGTCGGCCGCCGAGGCGGGCGCCATCGAGGCATGCGCAGCGACCAGCGCCGGCGCATCGTTGAGGCCGTCGCCCACCATGAGGGGCTTGAGGCCGGATGCGGCGATGGCCG
>JAFKKQ010000118.1 GCA_017304505.1 Hyphomicrobiales bacterium
CGATCTGGCGCCCGGACACGTCGCCCGCATCAAGGAACTGGTGCGCGAAGGGTTCTACGACGGAATCGTGTTCCATCGCGTGATCGAAGGCTTCATGGCGCAGACCGGCTGCCCGCATGGCACCGGCACCGGCGGCTCGGGCAAGAAGCTCAAGGCCGAGTTCAACAAGGAGCCGCATGTGCGCGGTACGGTGTCGATGGCTCGCGCCCAGGATCCCAATTCCGGCGACAGCCAATTCTTCATCTGCTTTGCCGACGCGACGTTCCTGGACGGCCAGTATACCGCCTGGGGCAATGTCGTGGAGGGCATGGAGAACGTCGACAAGATCAAGCGCGGCGAGCCGGTTCAGAACCCCGACAAGATCGTCAAGGCGACGATGGCCGCCGACGCCAAGTAAGTTCGCAGATGTAAGTTTTTCAGGCTGCCTGTCACCGTGGCCGGGCTTGTTCCGGCCACGGCGATTCATCAGAGCAGGTTTGGTTTGAGATTGAATCGCCCGTTCGTCCCCGCAGAAGCGGGGACCCAGTGTTCGTGGCCAAGACTAGGTTCCCGCTTCCGCGGGAACGAACGGAGATAGCTTCAACGCCGGGCGAATAGGCTCTAGGCATTGAATTCACCCAAGCGGGATTGCCGGCCCGGCGAGCGGCGGAGTGCCGTCCTTCAAACGGCGATGCCCGGTAATGGCAGAGCCGTATGCGCACCGACCTGTTCGATTTCGACCTCCCATCCGAGCGTATCGCGCTGCGGCCCGCCGTGCCGCGCGATGCGGCGCGCCTGATGGTCGTTCGGCCGGGAGCGGGGCGCGAGTTCGAGGATCGCGGCGTGCGCGATCTGCCCGAGCTGCTTTCACCCGGCGATGCGCTGGTGGTCAACGATACCAAGGTGATCCCGGCGCGGCTCAGCGGCCGGCGCATCGGCCGCGAGACCGAACCGAAGATCGAGGCGACACTGACCGAGCGGCTCGACGGCTCGCGTTGGCGCGCCTTCGCGCGGCCGGGCAAGAAGCTCGCGCCGGGCGACGTCATCCGCTTCGGCGAGGAGGGGCGGGTGTGCTTCCTCGGCCAGCTCGACGCCACGGTCGAGGCCAAGGGGGAGGGCGGGGAGATCACGCTGTCGTTCGCGTTTCACGGGCCGGTGCTCGACCAGGCGATCGACGAGCGGGGCGACATGCCCCTGCCGCCCTATATCGCCTCCAAGCGCGAGCCCGACGATAGGGACCGCGCCGACTATCAGACTTTGTTTGCGCGGGACGAGGGCTCGGTCGCGGCGCCCACCGCGGGATTGCACTTCACCGACGAGATCCTGGCCGGACTCTCCGCGCGCGGCGTCGCCGTGCACAAGGTGACGCTGCATGTCGGGCCGGGCACGTTCCTGCCGGTCCATGCCGAGGACACCGAAGGTCACGTCATGCACGCCGAACACGCCGTGCTGTCGCAAGAGACGGCGGATGCGCTGAACGCGGTGCATGCCAAGGGCGGCCGGGTCGTGGCGGTCGGCTCGACCGCGCTGCGCACCATCGAAAGCGCCGCGGACGAAAGCGGGCTCGTCCGGCCGTTCTCCGGCGACACATCGCTGTTCATCACGCCCGGCTATCGTTTCAAGGCCGTGGACGTGATGATGACCAACTTTCATCTGCCGCGCTCGACCTTGTTCATGCTGGTGTCGGCCTTCTGCGGCCTCGATGTCATGAAGCGCGCCTACGCACACGCCATCGCCGAGGGCTATCGTTTCTATTCGTATGGCGATGCCAGCCTGTTGTTTCGCGCGCGATGACCGAATCTTTCACCTTCCGCCTGCTCTCGACCGACGGCGCGGCGCGGCGCGGCGAGATCGTGACGCCACGCGGCCTGGTGCGGACGCCGGCGTTCATGCCGGTCGGAACGCAGGCGACGGTGAAGGGGCTGGCCCCCGAGGCGGTGCGCGCGACCGGCGCGGATATCCTGCTCGGCAACACCTATCATCTGATGCTGCGGCCGGGCGCGGAGCGCATCGCGTCGCTCGGCGGCCTGCACCGCTTCATGAATTGGCCGGGGCCAATCCTGACCGATTCCGGCGGCTTCCAGGTCATGTCGCTGTCCGAACTGCGCAAGATCGACGCTGCGAAGGGCGTGACGTTCCGCTCCCACATCGACGGCGCGATGGTGGAGTTGTCGCCCGAGCGCGCGATTGAAATCCAGGCGCTGCTCGGCGCCGATATTTCGATGCAGCTTGACGAGTGCATCAAGCTGCCGAACAGCAAGGTGGAGCTTGAGCGTGCGATGCGGCTGTCGCTCGCATGGGCCGAACGCTGCAAGCGTGCTTTCGAGAACGAGCCGCCGGGACGCGCGCTGTTCGGCATCGTGCAAGGCGGCGACGATGCGGATCTGCGCGCGCAAAGCGCCCGCGCGCTGACTGACATCGGTTTTCATGGCTACGCCATCGGCGGGCTCGCGGTCGGCGAACCACAGGCGACAATGCTCAAGGTGGTCGAGGACACCGCGCCCCAGCTTCCGGCCGACCGGCCGCGATATCTCATGGGCGTCGGCACGCCCGACGATCTGCTGGAGGCGGTGGCGCGCGGCATCGACATGTTCGACTGCGTGATGCCGACCCGCAACGGCCGTCACGGCGCGGTGTTCACGCGATTCGGACAGGTCAATCTGGACAACGCGCGGCACCGCGACGACCCAAGGCCGCTCGACGAGCAAAGCCCGTGCGAGGCTGCGCGGACCTACTCACGCGCCTATCTGCATCACCTGATGCGTGCCGGCGAGATGCTCGGGGCGATCCTGTTGTCCACAATCAATCTGTCGTACTACCAGGAGTTGATGGCGGGCATGCGCGATGCGATTGCCGCGCGGCGCTTCGCGGAGTTCCGCGCCGAAACACGTCAAAACTGGCAGAGAGGCGATATTCCGCCGCTTTGATGTTGCCGCGATCTAGCGCTGCGGCTCGGCCGGGACCCGGCGCTGCGAACTCAAATCGTACTGCGTATCGTAGTGGATGGCCTGCATGGCTCGATTGTTGAGATGGATGCGTCCATCCCAAATCGAAAGCCCAACGCTCGACGCCGCGGTGACAAGCACCGCAAGCACGAAAAGTGCGATTACCAACCTCATGGCCGCCCCCGCCGGATATCGCAATCACATTAACCCAGGCCGCCCGGTTGTGCGAGTCTGGATCGCACGGTCTTCGTCGCCTATTTTGGCCCGTGGAGCGGATTGTGGTCCTTGCTTGCGTCAGGCGGCGGCCGGCCCGTTGAGCCGATCGTTCACAGGCATCATGGTGAGCGCGCTGGGGCTCGAACCCAGGACCCCGTGATTAAAAGTCACGTGCTCTACCGGCTGAGCTACGCGCTCCCGAGGCGGACGTTTAGGGCATAGGCCGCAGCATTCCAAGCCAAAATCGCTTGTTCCTATCCACTGTGTCGCCCGCTAGGGTCTGGCGGCCCGCGCCGGGCCGCCCTAGTCGTCACCACGCCGATAGATGGACGGGGTCGCGTGTCTCAATCGGTCATGTCCCAGCCTGCGGACACAAAATACACCATCATGGTTTTTCAGGGCCTGCAGAACCTGCCGCTCCTGGCGGCGCAGGCCAATGGATTTTTCACCAGCCGCGGCCTCGACGTCGACATCAAGATCGCGCCCCATTCGGTCGAACTGCGCAACGGCACGATCGAGGGCCGCTACCACATCATCCACTCGACATCGGACAATGCCGTGACCCTGGCCGATGCCGCCGGCGCGGACGTCGCCATCTTGATGGGCGGCGACAATGGTTTTACGCGCCTTTGCGTTCAGCCGGAGATCACCTCCTACGCGGACCTGCGCGGCCGCACGATCCTGGTCGACGCGGTCGACACCGGTTTCACCTTTCAAATTCTGGAAATCCTGCAGCGCAACGGGGTGAGCCGCGACGAGATCCGGTTCAATCCCGTAGGGGCCACGCCCCGGCGGCTCGAGGGGCTGCTGCGCGACAAGAACAATGCGGCCGCGATGCTGTTTCCGCCGTTCAGTCTCTACGCGCAACAGGCCGGGCTGAGGGACATGGGTCCCGCCGTTCGTGTCGCGGGTCCCTATCAATCCACGGTCGCGTATGCGTTGCGGTCGTGGATTCGCGCCAACGAAACCACGCTGGTGAAGCACCTTGCGGCCTATGTCGAAGGGCAGCGCTGGGCGCTCGATCCGAAGAACAAGGCCGACGCCATCGGGCTTTATACCGACTGGCTCAAGGTGCCGCAGGAGATTGCGCACGGCTGCTACGACGTATTTCAGTCCGGCGCGGCCGAAGATGCCGCTCTCGATATGGACGGCTTCGCGAATGTGCTGGCCATGCGGGCACGCCATCTTGGCGTGCCCGTCAAACCGGCCGAGGCCTATATCGATCGCGAGCCCTACCCGAAGGCGCTGGGCCAGCTATCGTGACCGTTCGCGTTGGTTCGGCGTTCTAACGTTTATCGCGGCTTGATGTTTGCCTCGCGGATGGTGCGGCCAAACTGTTCATACTGTTTGCGGATGAACGCATCGAACTGCGTGCCGCAGGTGCCGACCGGAAAAAGCCCCTGGGCTTCCAGCTTGGACCTGATCTCGGGCACCTGCAGGGCCGCGCGGAACCAGCCGCTTAACTTCGCGATGGCCTGTTGCGGGGTCTTCGCCGGCACGGCGGTGCCGAACCATAGGTCCGCCTCGAAGTCCTTGAAGCCGGATTCGGCGACGGTCGGCACATCGGGGAATTGCTGCAGCCGCGACAGTGAGGTCGCGGCCAGCGCCCGCAACTGTCCGGACTTCACCTGTCCCACGACATTCGGATAACTCGCCAGGACCGAAGTGATATGGCCGCCGAGCAGCGCATTCACCGCCGGCGCCGACCCGGGATAGGGCACATAGGTGATGTTGACATTGGCTTCCCGGCGCAGCGTCTCAATGGCGATATGCGGGCTCGATGCGGGACCGGCGCTTGCGATGGTCAATGTGCCGGGCTTTTCCCGCGCCGCTTTGAAAAAATCATCGAGCGTACGATAGGACGAATTGGAATTGACGACGAGAATCTGCGGCGAGCGGGCGAGGTAGCAGACCGACTCGAAGCTCGTCAGCGGATCGTAGCTGAGCTTCCGCAAATGCGGGTTGATGACGAACTCCGGCGTGCTGATAAGAACGGTGTTGCCATCGGGGGCCGCGCGCGAAACCGCCTCCGTACCGATCGTGTTGCCGGCGCCGGGACGGTTCTCCACGATCATCGTGGCCCCTTGCGTGCGGCTGATCTGGTCGGCGAGCAGGCGCGAGAGAATGTCGGCGCCGCCGCCCGCGGCCGACGGGACAACAATCTTGACCGTCCCGGTCTGGGCATTCGACGGGGAAACGATCGCGGCCAGCAGCATGGCTGCCGCTCCCAGTGCGAGACGGCGGGAGAATACGGGCGGTTTCGCGAGACGGATGGGAGCCATTGCTATCTCTCTGTGTGCCTGACGATGTCGCGACGGTTGCAGTTCACCAAACGCGCCTTCCAACCTCTTGCTGTGCGGACGATGACGAGGAACAAGGAGAATAACGCCGTTTTTGGCAGGTTGTATTATTTTTTGTACAATCGCCAAAGGGCGGGATGACGGCCGTTGCTCTGTCTGGCATCGGTAGGCCCGCGTGATCGTCCGCGCCCGTCGAGCGCAGCGCCCGTTGACGTTGCGCCGCGCTTCGGTTTGGTTGATGTCTCGGACTGAGGATTTGGTCCGTCGTGCAGGCCTTGCGCTGGGTCTGCACTCAAGGAGGGTGACATGCCGATCGTCAACCGCGTTGCCGACCTCCATGACGAGATCAAAGCCTGGCGGCAGGATATCCATGCCCACCCCGAGCTGTTGTTCGACGTGCACCGCACGGCCGGCGTGGTGGCCGACAAGCTGCGAAGTTTCGGTTGTGACGAGGTGGTGACCGGCATTGGCCGCACCGGCGTGGTCGGCGTGATCCGGGGGCGCAAAGGAAACAGTACGCGAGCGATCGGGCTTCGCGCCGATATGGATGCGTTGCCTATCGAAGAAGCGACGGGCCTGCCTTACGCCTCGCGCACACCGGGCAAGATGCACGCCTGCGGCCATGACGGCCACACGGCGATGTTGCTCGGCGCAGCAAAGTATCTCGCCGAGACACGCAATTTCGACGGCACCGCCGTCGTCATCTTTCAGCCGGCCGAGGAGGGCGGCGGCGGCGGCCGCGAGATGGTCAACGACGGCATGATGGATCGTTTCGCCGTCGAAGAGGTGTACGGGATGCACAATTATCCCGGCTTTCCCCTCGGTGCCTTTGCCATGCGGGCGGGGCCGATCATGGCGGCGGCCGACCGCATCACCATCGACATCGAGGGCGTAGGAGGCCATGCGGCACGGCCGCATATTTCCATCGATACTGTGATGGTGGGCGCTGCGATCGTCCAGGCGCTGCAAACGATCGTTTCGCGCAATGTCGATCCGCTGGAGTCGGCGGTGGTGTCGATCACGCAGTTTCACGCCGGCACCGCCGACAACATCATTCCGCAGACCGGGCAATTGCGCGGCACCGCGCGAAGCCTGACGCCGCAAACGCGGGACCTCGTCGAAAAGCGCGTGCACGAGGTGGTGGAGGGCGTGGCGAAGCTTTACGGCGCCAAGGCCACGCTGACCTACAAGCGGGACTATCCGGTGACCCGCAATCACGAGCGGCAGACTGCGTTCGCGGCGCAGGTCGCGGCCGAGGTGGCCGGACGCGACCGGGTGGATACCGCTATTCCGCCGATGATGGGAGCCGAGGATTTTTCATTCATGCTGGACGCGCGGCCCGGCGCCTTCATTTTTCTCGGCAATGGCGACAGCGCGGGCCTGCATCACCCGCAATACAATTTCAACGATGAGATCATTCCGATCGGCACGTCGTATTGGGTTAGGCTCGTGGAGACCGCGCTGCCGGGATAGGCGCCTCCCGGCGCGCTCAGCTAGAGCCCCGCTTCTGATTCCATCAGAAGCGGGGCTCTATGTTTCTCGTTCGACGCGTTTTCTTCACGCGAACCGGGAGCCACTTCGCTCGAAAACGCTATAGCGAAGATCGGCCGGTGCAGGATTACTGCGCCGGCTCGATCCGCTTGTCGGCTGGGATGGGTGCGGCCTTGGGGATCGCCTGACGGCGCGGAAGCAACTGTGCGATCCGCGTTTCGATGCCGCGCCAGAAAGCGAAGTCGTTGACCCGGCTGCCTTCAAGCATGGCGAGGGCAACGGAAGCCAGGAACGGCAGCGACTGGACCGCAAGCGCGATCGCGAACAGGTCGATCTCGTGCACGCGCTCCCAGTTGGTGGCGTGCAGGAAGATCGCGCTGGCGACCAGCAGCGCGCCGATCACCGCCTCCCAGAACGCCGGGAAGTCCGAACTGCGGCGGCCGGCGCCACCCTTGGTGGTGACGACGAACGGCAGACCATCCTTGACGAGGCCGGTGCCCACGGCGCGCGCGACGGTCCATTGCAGGGCCATTGCGGCAAACACGGCACCCAGCATCCGCCCGCCGGAGATCGGAACGCGGAGCCGATAGAGCGAGACGAAGTGCAACACCGCCACGGCGAACGCGGCGAGGATCGGGATGGTCAGTACCTTGTCGGGAATGGCAATGCCGACGATGGCGACGAACGGCACCCAGACGAGGTTGAGCAGTGCGACCAGCACGCCGACGCTCTCCGCGCCGAGCCAGGACAGCCAGCCCATCGCAAACTCGCGCTTCTGTTCGCGGGTCAGCAGGCTGCGGCCGGGCAGGAAGCGCCGCCAGTGCTTCTTCATGATCTGGAAGCCGCCATAGGCCCAGCGGTCGCGCTGGCGCTTGTAGGCGAGATAGCTGTCGGGCAGCAGGCCGCGGCCATAGCGGCGGTTGGTGTAATGGGCGGTGAAGCCCAGCTCCAGGATGGTGAGGCCGAGGTCGGTGTCCTCGCAGATGGTGTCGCTCGACCAGCTTCCGGCCGCGATCAGGGCCGAGCGCCGGATCAGGCACATGGTGCCGTGGGTGACGATGGCGTTGACCTCGTTCCGCTGCACCATGCCGATGTCGAAGAAGCCGGCATATTCGCCGTTCATCGCTTCGTGCATCGGGCTGCGCGCGCCGTCGCGGTGATCCTGCGGTGCCTGGACGAGGCCGACCTTGGGATCGGCGAACGCCGGCACCAGGTCCTTCAGCCAATCCGGCGACACCACGTAGTCGGCATCGAGCACGCCGACGATCTCGGCGTCGGGTGCGGTGTGTTGAAGCGCGACGCGCAACGCGCCGGCCTTGAAGCCCTCGAGCTTGTCCTCACGCACGAACTTGAAGCGTTCGCCTAGCGTCTTGCAGTGCTCTTCGATCGGTCGCCACAGCGCCGGATCGGGCGTGTTGTTGATGACGACGATGCACTCGAAATCCGGGTATTCGAGCCGCGCCACCGAGTCGAGCGTCAGCTTGAGCATCTCCGGCGGCTCGCGGTAGGCCGGAATGTGGATCGACACCTTCGGCGCGGCCGACAGGACGGGCACGAGCGGCGGCGCGACGATCAGGCGGCTCGGCTTGCGACCGAAAGCGATCCCGGCGATCTCCTCGATGCGCGTCAGCGCAATGAAGATCAGCGGAATCAGCAGGAGAAGCGCGAGGCCGAATGCAAAGGCTGCGCCCGGCACGAAGTAGTGCCCGTTCCAATAAGCGAACAGGATCGCGAACCACGCCCCGGCGGTGTGCGCGGCGGCGCCCAATAGCAGGGACTGACCGAGCGTGGCGCCGGCGAGCGACAGGATCGGCAGCGACAGCAGCACGCCCGCTGCGACCGCGATGGCCGTCAGCTTCCAATGGTCGGGGTCGTTGATCGGCCCGGTCCAGGAGAATTTCGGCTGCCGCGAGGTGTCGAAGATGCCCCAGTACGGACCGACGCCGCCTTCGAAGGTCTTCCAAGGCTGGTCGTAGGCTTCGATGATGTTGTAGTCGATGCCGAGCGCCTCGGCACGGCTGACGAAGTTGCGCAGCACGGCAGCCTGAGCGAACGGGCCGGGATTGGCGTCGCGACGGTTGTAGCCCGCGCTCGGCCAGCCGAACTCGGCGATGACGATACGCTTGCCCGGGTAAGTCTGCCGCAACCGGTTGTAGATGCGGATCGCCTGATCGACGGCCGCGGTTTCCGGGATGCCTTCCCAGTAGGGCAGCACGTGGGCAGCGATGAAATCGACGGCCGACACCAGTTCGGGGTGGTCGATCCAGGTGTGCCAGATCTCGCCGGTTGTGACCGGCACCGATGTCTCGCGCTTCACGCGATGGATTTTCTTGATGAGCTCGTCAACGGTCTGCTCGCCGCGGAAGATCGTTTCGTTGCCGACGACGATGCTGTCGACGTTTCGATATTTGCGCGCGAGGTCGACCACCGAGCGTATTTCACGCTCGTTGCGGTCGGTATGCTTGTCGATCCAGGCGCCGACCGAGACCCGCAGGCCGAACTCGCGGGCAATCTCCGGAATCTGCTCAGCGCCGCCGGTCGAGGAGTACGTGCGCACCATGCGGGTGTAAGGCGCAAGGGTCTTGAGGTCCGCCCTGATCTGTTCGGCGGTCGTGTGCGTTCCGCTGTCAGGGTGAGCCGAGCCATCGAAAGGCGTGTAGGACAGGCTGGCAAGCTGCCCGTTGAAATTCGGAGCGCTGCCGATCGTCCGCGCGACGGTCCAGGCACCAGCATGAACGCACGCAACGGCCATGACGCCGAGAACTGCGACGAGGCGCATCAAAGCAACCGGGTGGGGCTTGAGACATCTGGCGCCGACCCGTCCCCTGGGTGGGCCATCGCTGCGACGCAGCGTACCGCGGTGAAAACCATTGCAAAAACGCTGCTCAGATTAAGTCCAGGGTCGTGGCGAATTAATGACGGCTTCCGTCACCCTGTACCTAACGCCGTTACTTGCCAGGGGTTCCTGCTGGCTTGGCCGGTTGTGCCGGCGTTCCTGGAGCGGCCGGCGGTGCGGCAGCCGCCTGAGCCGCCGGATTCAGCCAACACGCATGCACTCGGGCATTGAGACTCTGAGGAGACTTCGGGTCGATGCTGCTGCCCTGGCGAACCACACAACGGAATGCCGCCTGGATGTGCGGGCCCGGACAGCCAAAACGGTCGTAAAGATCGAGATGGCGGAAAGCGGTGTCCATGTCGTCCCGCCACAACAGTCCAACCACGCGCCGGCCGAGCCAGACGCACTCGGGATTCCCGGCCGGTCCGCTGACCACGCGAGCGGCCTCGGCAAATTCATCGGCCTGTCGCTGGGCCTCCTTGGCCGCGTCGGCGGTCGCCTGGGCTGCAGCCGGCTTGTCACCTCCTTTTGTTTCGCCGCTTTGAGCGGCGACCGCATTCGGCAGCGTTAAAGAGGTTGTCGCAAGCAGGGCAGCGAAGACGAGACGAAAGGGAAGGGACATGGCCTGGCCGATTGAGTTGGAGTCGTTGCTCGTTGTTGCTCGTTCGCGATTGAATTGTCGCGTTCTTAGCACATCGAATGGGTCCGTTTTGCGGCTTGTGCTGTGCGATCCGCGACGCGCAGAATTGCCAAACCTGGATTCTTTGTCCAGCGTCTGACGCATACTTGATTAAACTGCGTCACCGTGTCAGCGAGCCGGCTTTGACGGCGCGACACTTCGACCGGCCGGATCGCGGATGGGAAAACCTGTCAGTCTGTTCACATTGACGGCCGCGCTCATCGTCGCGGCATGGTGGTGGCTCGGCGCTGCGGTGCCGATGCCGCCGTCGCCGCTCGATCCCGGCGAAAAGCTCTATTGCATTTCTTATGCGCCATTTCACGGCTCGCAGAGCCCTCTGGATCTTTCGACCAGGATCGAACCCGCGCAGATCGAACAAGACCTCGCGAAATTGTCGCGCATCACCGATTGCGTGCGCACTTATTCTGTCGACTTCGGCTTGGAGCGCGTGCCCGAGATTGCCCGGCGGTACGGCTTGAAGGTGCTGCTCGGAATTTGGGTTTCGAGCCATGCCGATCGCACGCAATATCAGATCAAGACCGGGATTGCGCTTGCCACCCAATATCCCGACGTGGTGCGTGCGGTTGTGGTCGGTAACGAGGCGCTGCTGCGCGGCGAGGTGTCGCCGGAGGCACTTGGCGGGCTGATCCGGTCGGTGAAGTCGCGGGTCCCGGTGCCGGTGACCTACGCCGACGTGTGGGAATTCTGGCTGCGCTACCGCCAACTGGCGAGCGCGGTGGATTTCGTCACCATCCACATCCTGCCGTATTGGGAGGACGATCCCGTGCCGGCGCACGACGCGGCCGATCACGTCGAAGCAATCCGCAAGCGCGTGGCCGCGAGCTTTCCCGGCAAGGAAATCGTCATCGGCGAGGTCGGCTGGCCCAGCGCCGGGCGGATGCGCCGGGGCGCGCTGCCGTCGCCGGCGGACCAGGCGCGGGTGCTCACGGATGTGCTGGCGCGCGGCAAGCAGGAGCATTTCCGTGTCAATTTGATCGAAGCCTTCGATCAGCCGTGGAAGCGGGCGTTGGAGGGCACGGTCGGCGGCCATTGGGGTCTGTTCGATGACAGCGGCGCACGGAAATTCGTTTGGGGCGAGCCGGTTTCCAACCATCCTTATTGGCCGTGGCAGGCGGCAGGCGGCGTTGCGCTGGCAGCGATGATGTTCGCGGCGGCAGTCGCTGCCCGGCGGCGAGGATTGGATGACGGAAAGGAGGCGGCCGGAGCGCCGGTATGGGCTGCGGTCGCGCTGAACGCGGTCGTGGCCGGGGTGCTTGCGGGGTGGACGATCGAAGCCGTGCCGATTGAAAGCCTCGGCTGGGGCGGCTGGCTGCGGTCGCTGGCGTTTGCGGCTCTTGCGATTACGGCGCCCATCGTCGGAGCCGCTGCCCTGACCCGGCCGGCGGCGACCCCGGCGTTTGCACAAATTCTCGGCCCGCGGCCGGGTCGCACGCACGATGCATTGGCGCGGACGCTTGGCCTCTTGCTGATGGTGCTGACCGTGCTGGCGGTGCAGTCGGCGCTCGCGCTGGCGTTCGACCCGCGCTATCGCGACTTCCCATTCGCTCCGCTGACGGCTGCCGCGCTGCCGTTTCTGCTGATCGGTCTTGTCGCGCCGCGTCCGCCGGGCGTGCGTCCGCTTGCGGAAACGCTGGCGGCCGGGGTGCTGGCTCTATCCGCGGTGTTCATCGTGTGGAACGAGACGCTTGCCAACTGGCAGGCGCTTTGGTTTGCGGCGGCCGCCGGCGTTCTCGTTCTCAGCTTGCTTCGGGCACGGGCCGCGCCAAGCTGAGGATCAGGAGCGCCACGGCAAGCGCCGACAGCGCCACGTTGTATAGCACGATGCCCGCGCCACTCGCGAACAGTGCGACCGCCCAGAGCACCACCGACGGTCGCACCAGGTTCAGCAACGCCGCTCCCAGCGCGGCAATGCCAAAGACTTGCGGCGTGAACAGCGCAATGACGGTACGGCGGCTTGCGCACAGCCAAGTGGTGCCGTCGTTTCCGCAAGCGATGCCGATTGCAGACTGCTCGACCACTGCGTAACGCATAGAGAAGCCATAGCCGAGCGCCAGAATGGCGATGGCGGCAAGACAGATCGCCTGACGCGGCGAGGGGCGGTGGAGCGGTCGGGCCATGCCGCGCAGTCTGCCGTAAAACTCAGCGGACTGCGAGCCGCTGTCCATCGAACACGGCAGGCTGACAGATGGCGCCGGCGGCCGTCATTGCGGCGCAGAGCCGGGCCGCTGTTGTGGCATTCGGCAGCGGACCCGCGACAAGATGCAATTCGATGCCACTGGACCGGGGTCGCTCGCGCAGATGCACGATCGGGTGCAGTCCTTCGAGCAGCGTGCCGTGCTGACGCAGCGCCGTGACCCACGTGGTGCGCAGGGCTTCGACCGACGCCCCGCTGCCGAGGTCGAGGCCGTATTCGCTTCTGGCACCGGGCGGTTCGCGTGTAGCCGGTTGCGTGGCAGTTTCCGTCGCGCGTGGCGCGATGCTGGAGGTCACGTCGCCCGCGTCTTGTCGTTCGGTGGTGGCCGGAGCCAGCCTTGCCCGCGCCGCGGCGGTCACGGATTCCGGCAGAGGCACGGCCGCCCAGGCATCTGTTCTTAAGTGAGCGACGGAGGTCGCGATATCGTTGACGCGGTGCTCGACCGTGGCGAGGCGCGCCGCCAGACGGTTGCGCTCACTGGCAAGCGCGCGGACGGCTTCGGCCAGTTGCCGACCTTCGCGGGCATCGAACGGCTGCGTCGAACCGGCGTGAGCAGGGGTGGCATGGGTGGGGGTGGAATGGGTGGGGGTGCCGGCCAAATGCAGCTTTGCGCGGCCGGTCTCGGTCGAGCCCGCGTAGATCGCCACGAACAACGCGGCGATTGCGGCCATGCCCCAAAGCGCCGCGCGCCGCAGATCGCGCGTGGCGAGCGTTCGCTGTGCTGGCGCCGGACTTGCGCCGATTGCTGGTTCGGCCACGTTCCCCACCGCCACTCGCGCTGCCCCGGCGCGCCCGAATCACACTATTGAAAACGTTAGCAGATTCGCCGCCGCGATGCTTCGTTTGCGGTGTTTTGCCGGATCAACCGGCTTTTTTCATTAAGACGGCTCGGTTATGACGGCGCCGACGAACGGGAAAACGATGGTGGCGCGAACCTGTCTTGCAATTGTGCTGGCGGCCGGCGAGGGCACGCGCATGCGCTCGTCGCGGCCGAAGGTGCTGCACACGGTCGCCGGACGCTCGCTGCTGGCGCATGTCCTCGCGGCGTTGCGCGCGGCCGGAGGCACGAGCACGGCGGTCGTTGTCGGCACGGACCGCGACGACGTCGCGACCG